>JAZOMK010000225.1:0-4626 GCA_045653985.1 Clostridia bacterium
AAAGACAAAGCAAAAAGTATTTATAATTGCATTGATTATTTGCTTGCTCGCTATTCTTTCAATGGGTACTATGGCATGGTTCACAGCAACTGACGATGTTACCAACAAATTTATGGTTGCTACAGACGAAAATATTACTGATCCTGCTTTTGCTGTATCTGTTACAGAAACAGCATTGGATGGTACTGTAACTGACGGTGGCGTTACATATTATGGCGTTCAACCCGGCGACGTTATTGAAAAAGATCCTAAAATCACTAACACAGGCGATTATGCACAGTGGATTCGCGTAAGTGTTACTATGACAAAGGCTGATTCATGGTCAGAATTTGGCGGTTCACTTAAATTTACTGACGTATTCTCAGGCTCAACATACGGCTTAGCTGCTAACGTTGGTGCAACTAACGAAAAGTGGTTACTTGTTGACAATATCGTTACACCTGATGCTAACGGCAATGCTGTTTGGTATTTATACCTTAACAGAGAGTTTGTGCCTGAAAGCGATGAAGTTCTTTTCACAGAAGTACACATTGACGAAGATTTCACTTTAGATGAAGTTAAATCATTTGGTAGCGAATTCAGCATCAATGTTAAGGCAGAGGCAGTTCAGAGCGCAAACACAGGCGACAATGCCGTTGAAGCTTTCGCAAACGTTGGTTGGACTGAAGGAACAGCTTTTGTTGACGAAGACTAATCGTTTTTTCCCCGCGAGGTAAAGGAGACTAAAAAAAATGACTAAAACAAAAAGCACAAAACGTGCTCTTATTTTCAGCGCACTTGCGCTTATAATGTGTCTTTCAATGTTCGTTGGAAGCACTTATGCTTGGTTTACTGATACTGTTACAAGTACAAACAATATTATTAAATCAGGTACACTTAGTATTGCCATGCACTGGGCTGATGGTGATGAATCACCTGAAAATGCTGTTTGGCAGGATGCTTCACAGGGTGCTATTTTCAATTATGATAAATGGGAACCCGGATACGTTCAGGCAAGACATATTAAGATTTCAAACGTAGGCACTCTTGCATTTAAGTATGAAATGCAGATTACAGCCAACGGTGTTGTTTCAAAACTTGCAAACGTTATTGACGTTTACTTCTTTGATGATGCAGTTCAGACAACACGTGCAAGCTTTACAGATGCAAATAAGGTAGGAACACTTGCTGACGTGCTTAATGGTGGTGCAGTAAATGCCCTTACCAATACGGTAAAAGGACAGCTTCTTGCAGAAGAAGGCAACAATGAAGACGTAATTACCATTGCATTTAAAATGCGTGAAAACGCAGGTAATGAGTATCAGGGCCTTTCAATCGGCACAGATTTCTCAATTCGTCTCTACGCATCACAGTTAAGTTATGAGGAAGATTCCTTTAACAATCAGTATGACATTACTGCACAGTTCCCTGCGCAGGAGCGTCCCAGCGCGATAGTTAAAGCTCTTACCGAAGAACAGCGCAATATTACCGTTACAAGCGATATCAACAGCAATGGCGAACCGATTGTCCTTGATACAGCATATCAGTTTATTCCTACTGAAACTTTAGCTACTATCGAGGAAACAAAGTACGCAAACTGGCACGCTGATTTCGTTGTGTATGCCGACCATAAAGTGCCCGCAGACAGCATGATGCTTGCAGGCTACTTCAAGGTTTTTGATGATTTTATGAGTCTTAACGGCGCATGGATTGGCTTATCATCAGCTGATGATATTGCGGCAAACTCCGAAGTTCGCTTACTTCGTGATGGTTTGTCAACATCAGTAAACTATACTGAAATTTGTCAGTATGGCAACGATGGTATAGGCTTCCTCTGCGGTGCTGTTGATCTTGACGGCAAAAACGCAGGCACAACACTTACAGTTGAACTTCGTCTTTATGAAACCGAAGAGCCTTCCGAGGCAAACGGAAATTCTAAAAACGTTGAAACAGGCAGATATATTGTTGTTGGTACATTCCAATATCTCTTTGATGAAAGCTATGATACATCAGTTACCGTAACAAGTGTTGATGAATTGGCAGCTGCCCTTGAAAATGCTTCAGGCAACGTGCGCATAAATATCGGCGCAAATCTTAACGGCAACGTTGTTATTACTCAGCCTTCCGATGCTGACAGCAGAATCATCATTGAAGGTAACGGTTATAAGTATGACGGACAAATTCAAATCCACGGCAACTCAAACAATGCAACTGAGGATGATAGCTTAGTTATCAGAAATCTTAATTTTGAAACCGGCACAGAAGGACGCGAATTTATCTGGTCAGCATCATCAAATGCACCTGCACGTTATGCACATAACGTAACAATCGAAAATTGCACCTTTACTGCAACTGGCGCGGCTGTTCATTCAGCTATCGGCATTAAGCTTCAGCAGGCATATGATTTCAATATCAAGAATTGTGTAGCAACTAATATGCGCACACTTCTTCAGGCTGAAAGCTGTGGCGCAACAATCGGTGTATATGATTGTAAGGTTATTAACGGCAAAAATGCAGTATCATTTAATAACACACGTAACGCAATTATAAAGAATACGGAAATTGAAGCAGTTGGCGATGGTAGCTATGGTATCCGCCATAAGGCTGAAGTCAATGGTTATGAATTGACGGTTGAAAATTGTAAAGTTTCGGCTTTTGTTCCCGTACTTATACGTAATGCAACAGGTTCAGGCTATGTTGCAACCTTCAACGGTACAAATACATTGACGGCAACAAACAGCTTTGGATATCAGGTTGTTGTTACTGCAGGCGATTGGGATAATGATTCATCAGCACCCAGCATGCCCAGCGGCAACTACACACTTATCGGAACTGATAACTTAAACGTATTTCAGGGTTAATGTGAAAGTTTTATAGGAGGTCATTTAAAAATGACAAATAAGAAAAGCACAAAAAAAGCTTTGTTATTTAGCCTTTTAACTTTGGTACTTTGCGCATCAATGCTTATCGGCAGCACTTACGCATGGTTTACCGATACCGTTACAAGCACAAATAACAAAATTCAGTCAGGTACACTTAAGGTTGACCTTGAGTTACACGACAAAGTAAACGGCTGGCAGTCAGTAAAAGAAAGCCATGCTCCTATTTTTAACTATGATAAATGGGAACCCGGTTTTGTTGACGTAAAGCTTCTTAAAATCGAAAACGAAGGCTCACTTGCACTTAAATGGGTTGCAAAGTTTGTTTCAGCTGACGAACTTTCAGCTCTTGCAGACGTCATTGACGTTTACGTTCTTCCTACTGCTGCAGAGGCTACATATCCTGCTGACCGTAACCTTGATGGTTACACCTATGCAGGTACAGTTGCTTCCTTTGTAAATACAATCAAGGAAACAACAAAGGGTACACTTATGGCTGGCGAAAAGCAGTATCTTGCAATCGCATTAAAGATGAGAGAGTCAGCAGGTAACGATTACCAGACACTTGATCTTGGTTCATTCGATATCCAGATTCTTGCAACACAGGTTACTTACGAAGAAGACAGCTTTGATGATCAGTACGATAACGGTACTACACTTGAGTATGCACCCGTTTCAAACGCACGTGAGTTTGAAACAGCTGTAGCAAACAGAGAAGAGACTATCGTATTTACAGATAATATCGTTGTTGATGAAAGCTTTGTAATTGACTATGATGCAAACATCGACGGTGCAGGCTATACACTTACCCGTACAAGCGGCGCTTCACTTATGTCAGTAAGAAGCACTCCTGTTGTTTATACAGGCACAATGATTACCGTTAAAGCAGGCACATCACTTACACTTGAAAACATCATTATTGATGGTGGTGCTATCTGGACAGGTGAAGTAAACAGCGTTCTTCAGCGTGGTACTGAAAACGCAGGTATTACTGCAACAGGCGCACTTGTTCAACTGGAAAGCAATTCAACCCTTATCCTTGGTGAAGGCGCAGTTCTTCAGAACAACGATGGTGCAAATGCTGTAGGCCATGGCACACGTAATGGTACAACACTTATTATCAATGGTGGCGAAATCATTAACAACCATGCAGCTGCAGGTGCTATCTGGGGTGGCGGAGAGACCATTCTTAACTCAGGTAAAATCAGCTACAACCATGGTGGCTTCGGTGGTGCTATCCGTTCAGTAACCAATGTTGGTACTGTTTTAACAATGAACGGTGGCGAAATGAACCATAACTATTCAGATAGTGAAGGTGGTGCAATCTGGGCAGGTTCATCACCCAGCAACAACGTATACGTTCTTAACGGTGGTGAAATGGCATATAACTATTCAGCAACAACCGGTGGTGCAATCTATGCAGGCTACAAAGAAACTGTAAAGATTAGTGGCGACTTCAAGATGCACGACAATGATTGTGCTACAAATATTGGTAGTGCTATTCGCTTCCATGGTTCTGCTATGTTTGTTATGACAGGTGGCGAAATTTACAACCATGATGATAACGCACTCTTCTTAAACAATAACTCAGCATCAATCACAGGCGGTAAGATTTCAGGCAACTTCGGTTATTCAGGCGGAGTAGGTCTTACAATCGGTGAAGCTGATATTGATGGCGTTATCGCATACAATCTTGGTACAAACCATAACACAGCATACCTTGCAAAGGAATTCAATTCATTTAAGTTTACTGTAAATGAATCAGCTG
>JAZOMK010000226.1:0-4004 GCA_045653985.1 Clostridia bacterium
CGCCGATGCACAAGGGCATATCGCCCGCGGAATTGACCAATCTTTCCGCAAAAACCAAAGAAAAAATATTTGAGAATGCAAAATATTCTCTCCCCAAAATAAGAAGAAAGCTCGTTTCCTCACTTGACGGAACTGTAAAATATCTTTTCGAGCTTGACGATGGAAACTGCGTTGAAAGTGTAGTTATGAAATATGAGCACGGAACGACCATTTGCATTTCATCCCAAATTGGATGCAGAATGGGCTGTGCATTTTGTGCTTCAACCATAGGTGGTTTGATTCGTAATTTATCAGCGGGGGAAATTTTAGGACAAGTTATTAAGGTTAATGCTGAAAATAAAACTGAAGACAGTCGCGGTGTTACAAATATCGTGCTTATGGGAAGCGGAGAACCTTTCGATAACTATGATAATGTTTTAAAGTTTTTGCGTCTTGTTTCGTCGCCTGATGGTTTGAATATTTCTTTAAGAAATGTATCGCTTTCAACTTGCGGTATTGTACCCAAAATAAATGAACTTTCAAATGAAAATTTAGGTATAACGTTGTCTCTTTCGTTACATGCACCTGATGATGAAATGCGTAAAAGTATAATGCCAATTTCAAAGGCTTATACTTTAAAAGAAACAATAGGTGCAATGCGTAATTATGTTAAAAAAACAGGACGCAGAGTTGTCTTTGAGTATGCTCTTATCCGCGATAAAAATGATACGGAAACTTGCGCTGAAAAACTTGTTAATTTAATAAAAGGTATGCAATGCCATGTAAACCTTATTCCGCTTAATTCTGTTCACGAAAGCGGGTTATCGGGTTCTGATAATGAAAACGTTAAAAAGTTTAAAATTTATCTTGAAAAAAATGGTATATCTGTTACGGTTAGACGTGAAATGGGTGCTGATATATCAGGCGCATGTGGGCAATTAAGAAGAAGCTACTTAAAAAAGGAGGATTCTGAATGCAATACTTCGGTTTAAGTAACAAAGGAATGGTTCGTGAAAGTAATGAAGACTATTTTCATGTGCCGAAAAGTACTGATGATAATAAATTTTTTATTGTCGCTGATGGCATGGGAGGCGAAAATGCTGGTGAAGTTGCAAGTTGTCTTGCTGTTTCCGGTGCAGTTGTTTATCTTAATGAACATATTGCTAAAGAGCAAGATATGGCGATTTTGTTACGAAAAGCACTTAACCATGCAAACAAAATAGTTTATAAAACGTCGCAGGCTGATAGCGAATATTCATCAATGGGAACAACGATGGTCTGCGCTGTAGTTAAAGACGATTATGTGTTTATAGCTAATGTTGGAGATAGTCGTTGTTATTCTTTTTCCAACAATAAACTTGAACAAATCAGTATTGATCATTCTTTTGTGCAGGAAATGGTTGATAACGGAATGCTTACTGCAGAGGAAGCAGCAAAACATCCCCAAAAAAACCTCATAACAAGGGCGATAGGCGTAGCAAAATTTGTTGATGTTGATATTTTTATGCACAAATGGGGCAAAGGTGATAAAATTCTATTGGCAAGTGATGGCTTGACGGGGATGGTAAGTTCTGAAAAAATGCTTGAAATTTTGAAAGAAAATAACGATTGCAAAGATGCAATAATCGCACTTATTCGATCTGCAAATAATGCAGGCGGAGTTGATAATATAACGGCTGTTCTTATTTGTAATGATTAAGGAGAAGGAATTTTATGGTCAACGAGATAATTGACGGAAAATATCAAATTATTTCAAAAATCGGCAGTGGCGGAACGAGTGTAGTTTACAAGGCTGTTCGCTTGGCAGATGGAAGAATTGTTGCTATAAAAATCGTAAGAGATGGTTTTGAGAATAACAAGGAAAATGAACGTCATTTTTACCTTGAAGCTGAAGCCTTATATAAAATGTCGCATAGAAATATAAGGCGAATTTTAGGTATAGGTCAATGGAACGAATCTCTTTACATGGTAACTGAATATATTGATGGTAATACCCTAAAAGACCTTATTTCAAGTGGTAATATTTCCATGAAAGAAGCCGTAGATTACGCATTACAGATTGCTGCCGGAATTGAGCATGCTCATAGAAAAGATATTATCCACAGAGATATTAAACCCCAAAATGTTATTGTTTCAAAAGATGGAACTGTAAAAATAGTTGACTTTGGTATTGCACGAATGACAAGCCAGACAACAAGAACAATGGCTGGTAAAGACGTTGTCGGAAGCGTACATTATATTTCACCTGAACAGGCTAAAGGCGTACAAGTTGATCATAGATGTGATATTTATTCCTTTGGTATTCTTTTGTATGAATTATTTACGGGAAAAGTTCCTTTTGAAGGAACTGAAGCAGTATCAATAGCAATGCGTCACGTAAACCAGATTCCTGAACCACCACAAAGCATTAACCCTAAATTGACGTCAGGTTTAAATGATATTATTGTAAAATGTATACAAAAAGATCCTTCACAACGATATCAGTCGGCATCAGAGTTAAGGGAAGATTTGCTTCTTTACGTTGCAAATCCTGAAGGATTTTCTGTGATAAAAGCGGATGCGCTTCAGGGAAGAGAAAAAATCGAGGAGATACCTGCTAAAACTGAAAATATAAAAATTCGTCAACACGTTGTTAAAAATGAGAAAGATTCATTACACCCGAGACGTGAAAATGATAATAACGAAGATAACAAAAAAACAACCTCAAATAACGGTATTAAAAAGTTTTTAATAATTGTTGGTGCTTGCGTATTACTTACTGCGTTGTTGCTTTTTATTTTAAGTCTTATACCAGATAAAAATACAGAGACAACTGAGTACGAAAAAGCAATAGTACCTAATATTTATGGAAAAACAAAGGATGAGGCTATTACTTTATTAAAAGAAAGTAAATTTATGAGAATGGAATTTCCTACTGAGGAGTCCAATGTTTATTCAGCCAATCACGTTATAAGAACTGAACCTGCAATCGGTAATGATGTTTCTTTAAATACGATAATCAAGGTGTATATCAGCAAAGGGCCTAAACATGTTGAAGTAGAGAATGTTATTGGTAAAACCGAGACGGAAGCAAGAGAAATTCTTACATCAAGTGGATTAACTGTTGAAGTTGTATATGTTGAAGATGATTTAAAGATAGAAAATACGGTTATTTCTCAAAGTAATAAAACAAATACAGTTAAATACGGAGATACAATTACTATTGAAGTTGCAAAAAAACGTGCATTGTTAAAATTAGTTGTACCTGATTTGTCTGGTGCGAAGAGTATCGAGGAAGCCAAAAAAATTATTACTGATGCTGGTTTTTCTGTGGGAAATATTACTGAAAAATCTGTGTCTGATGCTTCGTTAGGTGGGGTTAGCGAACAAAAACCTCAGGCTGATGTTGAATATTCATATGCTTATAACGAAGAACCGCCTGTTATTCAGATTGATTTTAATATAAACATCGTTAAAAAAATATATAATTTCACTTATGAATTTGAAACACCTGAAGGCGATAATAAGAATTTCACTTTGATTATTTATAATTCGAATGACGATACTGTTGAGGAATGTGATTATATTGGTACAAATAAAGTTGTTCGAGAGGTTGAAATAATTGAGGGAGAGTCTTATCGTTTTGAGTTATACGTGGATAATCAACTTGTAGATAAAAAGACTTTCTATGCAGGGAATTAAAATTATTTATGAATGATATAGGAATGATAGTTAAATGTGTTGCTGGAGTGTATGATGTTCTTATTGACAGCAAAATATTCAGCGCATATGCGGCAGGAAAATTCAGAAAACAAAATATTTCACCACTTGTTGGCGACTTTGTAACAATAAAATTTTCTGAACGTGAAGGTGAAAAAAATCTTATTACAGAAATTCAAAGCCGCAAAAATGCGTTGTTGAGACCACCTGTTGCAAACGTAAATACTTTATTGATAACACTTGCTGTAAAAAAACCAAATCCTGATTTTAAATTGATTGATCAACTTATTTGTTATTGCAGAATGTTTGATATTGATCCGGTTTTG
>JAZOMK010000227.1:0-3048 GCA_045653985.1 Clostridia bacterium
CAAGTTGTTCTGATATTATTGCTTCAACGGCAGGTCTTGCTTCAACGGAGCCCAATTTAGCCTTTGTCTGACCTTCAAACTGAATGTTTTGCATTTTAATTGCAATAATTGCAGTCATACCTTCTCTAAAATCTTCACCGTTAAAGTTAGGATCTTTTTCTTTTAAAACTTCGGTACGCCTTGCGTAATCGTTAAGAACCTTTGTAAGTGCGGTTCTGAAACCCGTTTCATGTGTACCGCCTTCCTTGGTGGGAATGTTATTTACAAAGGAAACTGTGTTTTCGTTATATGAGTCCGTATACTGAATAGCCGCTTCACAGCGAATTCCGTTTGATTCACCCTTAAAGAAGATAGGTTCATCAAATACGGGAGTTTTGCCTTCGTTTGAATATTTAACAAAATCGGAAAGACCACCCTGATAGCAATAATGTTTTTCCTGCTCTTTACCTGTACGCTTATCAATTAAATTTATTTTTAAGCCTGCGTTAAGGAAAGCAAGTTCCTTTAAACGGTGCTTAATAGTATCAAAGTTAAATAAAACTGTGCCGAAAACAAGCTTATCAGGCTTAAATGATACAAGTGAGCCATGTTTTGCTGATGTACCAACCTTTGTTAAAGGCATCTTCGTTGCGCCTGATATAACGCTTTTTTTGTCGTCGGAATATTGTCTTTCAAACTCAGTACGATAGGTTTTATAGTCTTTATAAACTTCAACGGTAGTCCACTCTGAAAGGGCATTAACTACTGAAGCGCCAACACCGTGAAGACCACCTGAAAATTCATATTGGTTATTATCAAATTTACCGCCTGCGTGAAGCTGTGTAAAGATAACTTCAACACCTGAAATGCCTTTTTGCGGGTGAATATCAACGGGCATACCGCGTCCGTTATCTTCAACCGAAGCAACGTTATCGTCTAAAAGCGTAACGGTTACTTCATCAGCAAAACCGTTTGCTGCTTCGTCAATGGCATTATCAACAATTTCCCATAAAAGGTGGTGCATACCATCAGGTCCGGTTGTACCTATATACATACCGGGTCTCATTCTTACGGCGTCAAGTCCTTCTAAAATTTTAATATCTTTTGCATTATATCCCATCAGATGACCTCCGAATTATTTGAATATATCTACCTTTTTTTCTTCGCCTTTAATAAGCCTTTTAACGTTTTGCCTGTGCATAAATACCATTAAAAGGAACATAAACCACAAAACAATTATCTGTATTATTCCGCCGTTTAAATCAAATATACTGTAAACTATAGCGGCAAGAAACATCGTTGACATTGTAACCAATGAATATAATTTTATAAAAATATTTGCAGTAGCTGCAAATACTATGAAAATAACACCCAATATAGGATTCATTACAACAAGTAAGCCTAATGAGCAAGCAACGCCCTTTCCGCCTTTAAAGCCCATTACAACGGGGAAGTTATGACCGATTATAGCCGCTAAACCGCCAACAAAAATCTGTGGTTTACAAAAGCCTTCCAATAATGAAAACCCTTCAAAGCCTTCACCGATAATAAGGCAACCCAAAAGTGCTGCGCCTGCGGCTTTGATTGCATCACCCAAAAATACGGGAACTGCATACTTTAAACCAAAGTTTCTTAAAATGTTGGTTGCACCTGCATTTCCGCTACCTAAAGTGCGGATATCTTTTTTTGCTACCAGGAGCGACATAATATTTGAACAGGATATGTTACCTAAAAAATATCCTAAAATAGCGGCAATAATATATTTAACGATCATTCTTCTTTCTCCTTTTCTCTGAGAATGAGGTTTATTGGTGTGCCTCTAAAGCCAAATGCTTCGCGGAAACTGTTTTCAAGATAACGTTTATAGGAAAAGTGCATAAGTTTCTGGTCGTTTACAAAAAGAATAAACGTTGGTGGCTTAACAGCAACCTGAGCGGCATATTTGATTTTTAAACGTTTGCCGTTCTTTGTAGGTGGCTCGTTAAGTTGCATTGCATCGGAAAGCGTATCGTTTAAAACACCGGTAGTAATGCGCTTTGATGCTGATTCGTTTATTTCTTTTACCATTGAAAGAAGTTTATGTGTACGTTGACCGGTCTTTGCAGAAATGAAAATATAATCAACGTAATCCATAAATGCAAGGTCGGTACGCATTTTTTTCTTAAACTTTTCGCTGGTGTTGGTATCCTTTTCAATAAGATCCCACTTGTTTACAACAACCAACGATGCCTTGCCTTGTTCTTTTACAAAGCCTGCGATTTTTACGTCCTGCTCAGTCATGCCGGCTTCAGCATCAAGTACAATTAAAGCAACGTCGCAACGTCTTATTGCATCAAGTGAGCGAATAACGCTGTAACGTTCAATAGTGCCATCATCAATAGATTTTTTTCTGCGGATACCTGCTGTATCAATAAGCACGTACTTTTGACCGTCCTCTTCAAAAGGAGTATCAATAGCATCACGAGTTGTGCCTGCAATGTTGCTTACGATTGAACGTTCATGCCCTAAAATCTTATTAACAAGTGATGATTTTCCTGCGTTGGGTTTACCAACAACTGCGATTTTTATTGTATCGTCGGTTTCTTCTTCATCAAGGTTGTGGGGGAAGTTTTCAACAACTCTATCTAAAAGATCACCAATACCCGTCATATTAAGTGCTGATATTGCAGAGGGTTCACCTAAACCCAATGAATAGAAATCATAAACGCTGTCTTCCTGAGTAGGACCATCAACTTTGTTTACTACAAGAATAATATTATCGTGTTTCTTTCTTAAATATTCTGCAACGTCTTCGTCAGCAGAAAGCATACCTTGTCTGCCATCGGTAAAGAAAAGAATTACGTCAGCAGTTTCAACGGCAACTTCAGCTTGTTTAAGCATCTCGTTATAAAATATATCGTCGCTTTTTAATTCTATTCCACCTGTATCAACAAGAGTGAAAGAATAATCAAGCCAGGTAACATCGGTATATATTCTATCTCCGACAACTGCGGTGTTTTCCGACTTGACTCCTACCTTTTCCATTGCAAGAATCGGCATTAAAGGTTCGGGCTTGCCGATAACTGTAGG
>JAZOMK010000228.1:0-1500 GCA_045653985.1 Clostridia bacterium
ATGAAGACTTTATAAATCTTAACGAGGTTGCTGATGATATCATCAAAAGCCTTGAAAAACCATCACACGCACGTTTAGGCGTGATTTTTGAAAAAGAAAAGGACAGGCTCGTTCCGTTGCTTGAGGTACTTGAAAATAAGCTTTTTGAGATTTTCAGGAAAACGCAAGACGAAAGAGATATGTTGAGAATAAAGGCCGTTGAGGATGCTATGACGGCTAAAAAGAAAAATGTTAATGCAGGTCTTATATGCGATACTTTAGCATATACCCTTGCGAAAGGCGGAAACAAATGGCAAAGGTTGTAGGTATTCGTTTCAGAAATACCGGAAAAACATATTATTTTGATCCTGACAACAAGGAAATCGAAGTTGGCACAGGTGTTATCGTTGAAACAGCACAAGGTGTTGAGTATGGCGTTGCATCAGTTGCAACAAAGATTATCCCTGAAGATCAGATAGTTGCACCGTTAAAGAAGATTCTTCGCGTTGCAACACGTAATGATGATAAAAAACTTGAAGAAAACAAGCAAAAAGAAGTAAAGGCACTTGAAATTGCTGAGAAAAAGGCTGAAACACATAAGCTTGATATGAAGTTTGTTCGTGTTGAATATACTTTTGATTGCGCAAAAGCCGTTTTCTATTTTACCTCTGATGGCCGTGTTGATTTCAGAGAGCTTGTTAAGGAACTTGCTTCAACTTTCAGAACACGTATTGAATTAAGACAGATTGGCGTCCGTGATGAAACTAAAATGCTTGGTGGTTTAGGCCCTTGCGGTCAGCCTTGCTGTTGTTCACGTTTCTTAGGAGGCTTCCAACCCGTTTCAATTAAAATGGCAAAGGAGCAGGGACTTTCACTTAACCCCACAAAAATCAGCGGTCTTTGCGGCAGACTTATGTGTTGCTTAAAGTATGAACAGCATCATTATGAGCAGACTCATAAAAAGATGCCTCCCGTTGGTGCTGAAGTTAAAACACCTGATGGCGAAGGCAAAATTCAGGAAACTAACGTTTTAAAAGAAACCGTACGTGTTACCGTTACAAACGGCGATCAGATTGAATTAAAGGAATATCACTATAAAGACGTGCGCGTGCTTAAAATGCCTAAGCGCACAAACAACGTAAAAGAAGAAGAAAACGAAGAAATTAAAAATCTGGAGGACTAAAAAATGAAAGCAATTATTGAAATGAAAGATGGCGGCAAAATGGTAATCGAGCTTGATGAACAGTCAGCACCCATCACCGTTAAAAACTTTGTTAAACTTTGTAAAGAGGATTTTTATGAAAACCTTATTTTCCATCGTGTTATTGAAGGCTTTATGATTCAGGGCGGAGATCCCACCGGCACAGGTATGGGCGGCCCCGGCTATACAATTAAGGGCGAATTCAGAATGAACGGCATTGATAACCCCATTAAGCATGAGCGTGGTGTTATTTCAATGGCACGTGCGATGGATCCTAACTCAGCGGGTTCACAGTTCTTTATTATGCACGAAACTTCACC
>JAZOMK010000229.1:0-1330 GCA_045653985.1 Clostridia bacterium
CTTGAAAATACGGGCAGATATTACGTTCTTTTTTAAAATAAAAATTTATTCAGGCAGCGTAACTGTAAAAAAAGTAGTGGCTTCAATATTTTCAGGCAAAAAGAAAAGGGGAAATGGGGCACAGGTCTTCAATATAATAAAAAAACATGCAAAAATCAAACAGCTTGAAGTCAGGGCAAATATAGGTACGGGCGAAGCACCATCTACAGCAATGCTTGTTGGTGGAATTTCAGGTGTACTTGCGCCTTTTAAGGTAAACGAAAATTGCAAAATCAACATTGTGCCTGAGTTTAATGATAAAATTTTTGAGTTTTTCGGCCAATGTGATTTTAAAACAAATCTGTTTAAAAGTATATGTGCAATTTTAAAAATAAATGGAGGAAAAAGAAAATGGAAAAACATCCTATTGAAAGCATAATGGCAAATACAATGGAAAACATCAATAACATGATTGATGTTGATAAAGTAATCGGCAATGCGGTTGTTACGCCTGAAGGTGCAACTATTATCCCTGTATCGCAAATTGGCTTTGGTTTTGTTTCAGGCGGTGGCGAATATGAATTTAACGGAAGTAAAAAGGAAGATTATCCCTTTTTAGGTGCATCGGGTGCAGGCGTTTCAGTAAAACCCAACGGTTTTTTGATAATTTCAGGCGATAATATAAGATTTTTGCCTATTCAAAAAAATAATACTTATGATAAAATAATCGATCTTGTACCGCAAGTGATGGAACAAATTAAAAACTTTGCCAAAAATGACGAGGAATTAAAGGAAGAATAATGGTGAAAATAGGATTAAAAGAATCCTATTTTTTATTTTTGGAGGAATTTTATGAAAAAATTTATATCGGTTATGCTCATTTTTATGTGCATAACTGCTTTTAATATAAAAGCAAAGGCTGTTTCGGCTTCTGCATATACGGTAATTGAACGGTCAACGGGCAAAATTCTATTTGAAAGTAACGGCAAACAAAGAATGGCTATGGCAAGCACAACAAAGGTGATGACGGCTATCCTTGTAATAGAAAATCTTGATTTGCTTGTAACTTATCAGATTCCCAATGAGGCGGTGGGCATTGAAGGTTCGTCGATTTATTTAAAAAAAGGCGAAAAACTAACGGGCGAGGAGCTTTTATACGGCCTTATGCTTGCATCAGGTAACGATGCTGCCTATGCTTTGGCAATTTTAACCTCGGGCAGTACTGAAAAATTTATTGAGCTTATGAATAAAAAAGCCAAAGAGCTTAACCTGAATGATACTCATTTTGCTGATCCTTGCGGCTTAAAAAGCGAAAATCACTATACAACAAGCAATGACCTTGCGCGCCTTT
>JAZOMK010000230.1:0-3324 GCA_045653985.1 Clostridia bacterium
AATTCACCGCTCTCGCCGTCGGGCAGTTCTTCACCGGTTTCAAAGGTAAAATTCTGTCCTCTTTCATTTAACTCGGCACAAAGCACTTTTAAGGCTTCAACAACGCCAATATGCTCCTCACTATAAGGACTATCTGGAATATAACCAGTGTGGGTAACAATATTTTTAACGCCTAATTTATAGGCAAACTCAGCACCGCGTCTTAAATCTTCAAGACGTTGTGCCCTATACTCTTTGGGCACGAGACCGAGAGTTATATGTCTTTCAGGATATTTCCATTTTACAGGCTCGCTCCAACCGCACCAGAAATCAGTTACGGTAAACTGATACTTTTCAAGAACGTTTTTAAGTTTTTGGAGATTTTCGTCAGTATATAATTCCATATCCCAGTTAACCAGCTGACCGAAATCAAAACCAAGCTCTTTTGCGTGCTTTATGTCATTTTCAAAATCTTTGTGTAAATCAACAAGTAATCCGACCTTCATTTTATACCACCTTATCCGGTGCGCCGTTTGCTTTGGCGGACCTTTCTTGTGAACGCATTACTTTAAGAACCTTTGCCGATTCCTCAGGAGGACACTGGTCAAAGGGAAGATTATTTGCAATACAGTTCACGTAATATTTTATTTCGTTATAATATCCCGCAGGCTCAATTTCCGGATGAAGTTCCATTAAATCGGTAGTTTCACCCGTCTCATAGTCAACTGCAACAAGCGTAACATTACCCATTCGGTCGTCATAGATATAACCTTTTTCAAAGTTAATGCGGATTAATCGTTTAGTATACTTGTTTTGAGGAACGCCCCAGTCGCACCATGAGTTTACGATAAGACCGTCACTATATACCATATTCGCCAAAACCGTTCCGAAACCGTTAAAATCTTCAGCACATTTCTTTGCAGTTACACTAGTATATTCAGGCATGCCAAAAAACCAGTTCATAAGGTCAATATTATGTGCCTGCAAGTCAAGCATTGCACCGCCTGAAAGTTTATCATCCTTGAACCAATCGTTATAGCCCCAAGTAGGTTTACCGTCAACAGAAGTAAAGAATGCAGTTACAGGCTTACCAAACTTACCGCTTTCAATAAAATCCTTAACGATAGCAACGTGTCTGCCGAAACGTGAAACGTGTGCAACCATTATACGAGTGCCGGTTTCTTTTGCAACTTCAAGCATTTCAACACAATCGTCATACTCAAGTGCCATAGGCTTTTCGCATAAAACGTTAACTCCTGCTTTCATACACTTAATTGAAATTTCCTTATGAAGATAGGTAGGTACGCAAACCGATACGATATCAAGTTCCTCTTTTTCAAGCATTTCATCAACGCTTGTATATAAGTTCTGACCGTAATGCTCTTTAAGCTTCTCTTCGCGAATATCGCAGATAGCTACAAGCTTAACGTCCGCACCTTCTTTTTCAAGTCTTTCATAAGACGTTCTGTGAGCGCCTCCAATAAAGCCGTTACCAATCATTGCTGCCTTTAACATATTAAAATTCCTCCTTAAAAATTAAATAATTCGTCAATCATTTCTTGTGATGGCTTTTTGCCATATTCAGATAACTGGAATGCTTCAGCATATCTGATTTTCTTGCCTTCTTCGCCATAGCGTTCAATAAGCTTATCTCTAAAACGAATGGCTGTTTTTGCAAAACGAACGGAATAACCGCGTGTTTGTGCTAAAATTTCTTCATCAGTTGTATCTTCTGTAATATTTATGCCTTTAAGCCATTCCCTGCGCTCTGCTTCAGTTTCAGGAACAACCTGACCATAAGTATAAGGAAGCCACTCATAAACCTGACTTTCGTTAATATGTGCGATTTCAAGTTTAACATCAATAACGTCATCCATTTTGAAAACGTAGTCAGCCTCAAAGGGCGGATACTTAAAAGCGTCTTCATTATACATAACAACGGGCATATAGCGCATTGCAGGTGCTTCGGGGCAAGTGTGAGGCACGGTAAGTAAATATGTTGCGTCCTGCACAAGCTGACCTGATGCCCTATGGTCTGCGTGATAATCGTTTGTTCTGTGTGCTATAATTAAATCGGGGTTAAATTCGCGGATATACTTAATAGTTTTCCAACGCATTTCAAGGTCAGCAACCAAAGTGCAATCCTCAATATCCCAAACGTCATAGGTAATATTAAGAAGTTTTGCAAC
The DNA here is from genome assembly GCA_045653985.1 of Clostridia bacterium. Taxonomy (GTDB): domain Bacteria; phylum Bacillota; class Clostridia; order Christensenellales; family QALW01; genus UMGS1322. Next base: position 2,169 of record JAZOMK010000230.1, read on the forward strand.
TTTCTGTGATTCCTTATAACGACGTGCGCTCGTTTCTTCAGGCGTCATAATATGATGTCCGCCACTACCGTTAAGCATGCTTAAAAATTTTACTTCATGGCCTGCCTTTGCCCATTTGTAAGCCATGCCGCCAACACGAAATTCGTTATCATCCTGATGTGCACCAATACAAAGTATTTTCATAAAAATCCTCCTTTATAAATAAATTGACATTTTTATATTGTTATTGTAAAATAAAAAAGCGATATTTTCAAGAATTATATTGACCATTATTTTAGTTATATTGACATTTGAGGTGTTTTTTATTGTCCGAACAGATTTATGAGCATCATTTATTTTTAAAGCAAAACAAGCTTTTCCCATTTAAGTTAGGGCACACCGAAAACAATTCAGGTGATGCTATTTCAAACTGGCACAAGAATATCGAATTACTGTATATTATTGACGGTACAGCATTTGTTCAGTATGGTGCTGAGGATTTTCCCGTAAAAAAAGATGATATTGTGGTAGTAAATTCAGGCGTACTGCACCGCCCCCACAGCAAAGAGTATATTGAATATTATTTATTGATAATAGACGAAGAGTTTTGCGTTGAAAATGGAATCCATATTGAAAACTGCATTTTTGAAAAGTGTTTTAATAACAGTACAACAAAAGAACTGTTTTTTAACATCGTACGCGAATATGATGCGCAAGATAAAAATTCTTTTTCCGCTTTAAGAATAAGAACAGCAATCCTTGAACTTTTAATCGACCTTTGCACCAATCACCTTATATCCTCTGACCTTTCAAAGGAAAACCAAAGCACTTCGGAAAAATACGTTAAAACGGTTTTAGAATATATTAACGACCATTTTGACGAGGAAATCAACCTTGATATGCTTGCCGATTTATGCAACGTTACTAAGTTTTACTTATCAAGAGAATTTAAACGCTATACAGGGCAAACAATTTTTACTTATATAACCATGTTAAAATGCAAGAAAGCACAAACTTGCCTTAAACAAGGTATGACGGTTACTGAAACTGCCCTTGCTTGTGGCTTTGAAAGCGTTTCATATTTCTCACAAACATACAAAAAGATAATAGGTACTTCACCTTTAAGCACGAAAAAAGGACTCTAACGAGTCCTCCAGTCTGCTGACAAAGTCAGCAG
>JAZOMK010000231.1:0-7285 GCA_045653985.1 Clostridia bacterium
TGCCGCACTTAAAAAAGAGGGTGCAAAGTTAGTGCTTGTTTACGGCATCGGCAGAATGTGCCACATTGCTTTCTGGGAGCCTAACTTTATTGAAGACTACAGTTCTGAAGAGGAATGGAAGGCGGCACCTTACAGAATCGCTGGAAAAATTCATCCCCTTACAGTTGAGCAGAATGCTTTAACAAGGTTTAAATCACGCACTCGTTTAGTTCCTTGCAGAGCTAACACTATCGGCCCCGGCATCTTCTTGCAGGCTGACTATGCAATCGGTGGTGCTGACGGTTTCTTTGGCAGAGGTATGCAATGGCAAGGTCTTTCCCTTTGGATGACACTTCGCCACGGTGCAACACCCTGGATTACATCATCATATATGCCAACACTTCCCGGCAGATTATTCTTTATTAAAGAACTTGCAGGTCCGTTGGAAGCAGATTGCAACTAAAAAAATTAAGCACTTCGTTTTTTGCGAAGTGCTTTTTTGTATCAAAAATATGCCGTAACACAATAATGTGAAGATTTTTCCGTGCAGTAGAATGTAAAAAAATTCACAGTACAAGGCACGGCGTTCTGAACACGAAGAAGTTTACAAAAACGTAAATGACTGAGTGTTCAAGGTTGCCGTAACACAGTAATGTGAAGATTTTTTACATTCTAAAAAAATACGCCGGTAATAAAAATCTCAAGCCCTATCAAAATCAAAATTACGCCACCGAATATTGAAGCCTTATTTGCTAATTTTGTACCAAATTTTTTACCGATAATTATGCCTGCAAAGCAGATGCCAAAGGTCATTGTGCCGATTATAAGCGCGTTTACAAGGCCTTCAATAAAGTTATAATCGGAAATTGCAAAGCCTACAGATAAAGCATCAATGCTTGTTGCTACGCCCTGAATGATAAGCAAGCCTATGCCCAATGATTTACAGCAATCATTTTCGCACTTATTTTCCAAGCCTTCAATAAGCATTTTACCGCCTATAAAAACAAGTAAAGCAAGGGCAATCCATGGTATAAACTTTTCAACCTTTTCAAAATATTCAACAAGTTTGCTTACGCAAAACCAACCGATAAGCGGCATAATTGCCTGAAACGATGCAAACACGGTTGAAACAAGAATCATCTTGTTTTTCTTCATACAAGGCTCATTAAGTCCGTTTGCAAGGGATACCGAAAAGGCATCCATCGCAAGGCTTAAACCAAAGCCTATTGCAGTTATAAAAAACACAAAATTCATAAGTACTCCCTAAATCATCGGTCTGTTTCCGGGGCGTGAAGAATTACGTCTTCTCTCCATTCTGCCGATTCCGTTTTTCTGTCTTGTACGGATTCGCCTTGCCTGACGCTTGCGTGTATAAATAAAAATCGATACCGCAAGGGCAAGCACAACAACTATCACCAAAGGAATAATAAAGTATTTGCTTCCCAAGAATCCCCATGAGAATCTTGGTTTACCTTCAATGCCCATTGAAACAAGGTCCTTAGGGCTTTCAACTTCAACATCAACGTTTCTTGATGCTTCGGCAGGTGCTGAATAAATTACTTCGTTATTATAAATATACTCAACTACACCTACACTATCACCTGCGCGCTGAGGAGCTTTAAGGTTAGGATAGCGGATAGAAAGCACGCTTTCATCAAAGTTTCTTATCTTTTTGCCTTCAGAGGTGGTAACTGTAACAAACATATCCTCTTCCGGATGCTGTATAAAAAGCTCAAGCTGACCGTTAGATTCATCAGAGCTATCGGCATTTTCAACGTCAACAACTATGCGTTTGGTCGAAAGAACTTCCTTTAAGTTGATAGTATCAAAGCTTTCAAGGCCATATTTTAAAAGCTTTGTCATGTCAGGATCGCGCTGTTTGCTGTTAGAAAACGTTATTACTGCAACAAGCCTTCTGCCATCCTTTTCATAATATCCTGCAAGGCAGTTACCGGCAAGCTTTGTATAACCTGTCTTTATACCTTTATAGCCTTCCATATATATGCTTTTATTGGGGTTAAGCAGGTTGTTTGTGTTGTAATAAGTCTGTGATGATGGTGAATTTTTATCACCGTTAGAATAAATAGTTGCAACGTATTTATATGTTGAAACGATTTTTACAAGTTCGGGATTTTCACAAAGCGCTTCAGATAAAAGTGCAAGGTCATAGGTTGTGGTATAGTGTCCGTCAGCATCAAAACCATGGGCATTTTTAAAGTTTGAATTAACCATACCCAAAGCTTGCGCCTTTTCATTCATAAGCTTTGCAAAATCTTCTTCACTACCTGAAACAACAAAAGCAATCGCCTTTGCCGCATCATTACCTGAAGGAAGCATCATTGCATAAAAAAGATCATAGATGCTTATCATATCGCCATCTTTAAGGTTAGCACTTGATGAACCGCTGGGAACGTCAATCATCTTTTTAGTAAGCGTTACAAGTTCATCATGCCTGCCGGCAGTCTGTTCATAGGCAACAAGAAGAGTCATCATCTTAGTTAAACTTGCAGGGCGACATTGCTTATTCATGTTGCGCTTATAAAGAATAGTATCGGTATCAAGATCAATTAAAATTGCGCCTTCAGCCGTTATGTCAATGGTTTTGCCCGTTGCAATATCATCATATGCAGAGCAAGGTATGGTAACAATCATAAGAACAATAATTGCACACATTACCTTTTTTAGAAAATTAAAAACCATAAGCCATCTCCCATAAACTATTATATATTATAATAGTATAAAATATTTATCGGCTTTTGTAAACAGAATTTTTATATTTGCCTACATTAACGGTGCTATCGCTTTTAAAATCATGCCGAAAAGCCTTGAAAAAACACCGCGCTTTTTTAAGTCCCTATCATTAACAAGATGGCTTTTTTCAAAGGTATTTATAAAATCAGCAAAAATATCTTTAATGCACAACGTTTTATACATTAAAAGACCACACTCAAAATGAAGATATAAACTTCTGTAATCAAGGTTTATAGTACCGACGGTTGCATATTTATTATCAACAAGGAAAACCTTTGCATGAATAAAACCCGGTGAAAAAGTATAAATCTTTACCCCTGCCGCCATTAAAGCAGAAAAATGATCCTTTGCAAGCACGTGTGCATAAATATGGTCAGGCTTTTCGGGCAGAATGATTCTTACGTCAATGCCGCGTTTTGCCGCATTTTTAAGGGATGTTTCCATCTCATTATCAATAATTAAATAGGGCGTCATAATATACACGTAGTCTTCTGCGCGGTTTATAAGGTCAAGGTACACCGTTTCTCCCAAACGTTCATCGCCTGTAGGATTATCGCCATAGGGGATAATTATGCCGTTCCCCGAAGTACTGCTTTTTCCAAGATATTCTTCATATTTTCTGTTTTTTTCATTATAGTTCCACATTTCAAGGAACATAAGCGTGAAGCCGTTTACAGCTTCGCCTTTAATTTTTACCGCAGTATCCTTCCAATAGCCGTATGGAGCTGTAACGTTTATATATTCATCGGCAAGATTTATGCCTCCGGTATATGCGCATATTCCGTCAATAACAAGAATTTTTCTGTGGTCGCGGTTATTATAGTGGGTTGAAACAAAAGGTCTCAGCGGTGAAAACATCTTACATTGAATGCCCATTTTCCTAAGTTTTTCAGGATAGGAATAGGGCAGATTGCTTACCGTGTTTGTGCCGTCATAAAGCACGCGCACTTCAACACCCGCCTGCACTTTTTGTTTTAATATATCAAGTATTTTATCCCACATAGCACCTTCTTTAATTATAAAATACTCAAGAAAAATGAATTTTTCAGCCGTTTCAAGTTCTGCAAGCATATCTTCAAAATAACTTTCGCCATCACAAATATATTTTACACTTGAATTTTCATATGCCGAAAAACCTGCTGTATCCTTTAAATAGCGGGAAAGATTATAAAAAGCCTTATCTTCGCTTTTAAGGTTAAGATAAACCGAACTGTTTTCGGGGCGGAATTTTTTGCCCTCTGCCATAGTGCGCGAAACCGCCTTTTTCTCAAGGCGATGGCCAATATCCGCGTGCACAAAAACGTACATCAACGCACCGAATATGGGCAGAACCGCTATAAAAAAGCACCACGTAAGCTTTATTGAGGGATTGGCTTTTGTGTTCAGCACAAAAATAAGAAATACAGCATTAAATACCGTTATACTGCCGAAGAAATACAAAATAAAATCTTTTGCAGAAAGCACTAAAAGCGATAAATTTAAAATCTGTATCAATAAAAGCAAAATAATTATCATCGTTCTGCCGAAAACAATATGTAAAATTCCGCCTTTACTCTTTTTTACTATAGAATTGTCTTTTATTTTCATGAAAATGCACTCCTCATAGTAAATTATACCAAAAATTTATGTTTTTTCAACTAATCTTCAATGAAATTTCAGGGAAATCAAATTTTTATTTTGCATTTTTTTATATTATATATTATACTATATGTATAAAAATATTATGGAGAAGTGTACTTATGGATTCCGTTATCGTTTCCACTCCCGCAAAAATCAACTGGACGCTGGATATTTTATCGGTTGACGAAAGAGGCTATCACATACTTGATATGCTTATGCAGCGTATATCTTTGTTTGATTCCGTTTCAGTTGTAAAAGCGGAAGAAATATCTCTTTCCTCTAACCGCAGATGGTTGCCTTGTGATGAAAGAAACACCGCCTACAAAAGTGCAGTAGCATTTTTTGAAGCATCGGGCATAAAATCAGGCTGTAAAATTCACATAAAAAAGAATATCCCATCAGGCGCAGGTCTTGCAGGCGGTAGTGCTGATGCGGCGGCAGTTTTAAAAGGCCTTAACACCATATATAATTACCCTTTATCGGAGGACGAGCTTGCATCCATTGCCCTTAAAATCGGCGCCGATGTACCTTTTATGTTAAAAAGCGGGCTTTATCGTGCAGGCGGTATTGGCGAAAAGCTTACAAAACTCCCTTCCCCTGAACCTTATCCCATATTGCTTGTTATGAATCAACGTCAAAGTGCTTCAACAAAGCGCGTTTACGGAACGTATGATGAAATCGGCAGTAATCAGAAACCTGATACGGATAAATTTATCGAAGCACTAAAAAATCGCGATTATGAGAGCATGCGTCTTGCAGGCGGCAACGTTTTAACGGAAAGCGCAATTTCCATCGCCCCTGATATTGAAGACAATTTAAAACGTTTAAATGAAGCGGGTGCATTGTTTACTTCAATGACCGGTAGCGGAAGCGTTTGCTTTGGCGTATTTAAAAGTCTTGATGATGCACGCAAGGCGGAAAGTCTTTTTTCTGACAGATGGCATTACGTTTGTCAGGCATCCTCTTGCGGTATAAGAATAAAGGAGAATTTTAAATGAAATCGTTAGCACTTTCAAATATTTTATTTGATGACTTTTTAGGCATTAAAGGTCTTGATATCTATTGGTACGGTGTTTTAATTGCAACAGGCTTTTTGCTGGCTTTTTTCCTTACCAACTTTTTATGCAAAAGGCGCGGCTATAAGGCTGACCTTACAACCGATATGCTTATTATCTGCATTATCGGTGCTATTGTAGGCGCAAGGCTCTATTACGTTATATTTTCATGGCGCTCCTTTTACGTGCCGGGCGATATAGGCGAAACTTTACAAAGGATAGTAAACATCCGCCAGGGCGGTCTTGCCATTTATGGTGGCATTATCGGTTGCGTTATCGGTCTTTCAATTTATGCTTTAGTCAAGAAATATAATATTCTCTCATTGCTTGATGTTTGCGCGCCCTCACTTGCTTTGGGGCAGGCAATAGGCAGATGGGGTAACTTCTTTAATCAGGAAGCACACGGCAGTCTTGTAACCAACCCTGATTTACAGTTTTTCCCCTATGCAGTTTACCTTGATAGCCCTGCTGAACACGATGCAGTTGCAGGCTGGTATCAGGCAACATTCTTCTATGAATCATTATGGTGCTTAATTATCTGCGCTACACTTTTATTTATTTTCAGAAAACAAAAATTTTCAGGTCAGATTACCTTATGGTATCTTGCCCTTTACGGCTTTGAACGCGGCATTGTTGAATGGTTCCGTACCGACCAGCTTACCTTTTTAGGTATGCCCGTTTCAGCGCTGTTGAGCATTGTGTTATTTATCGGTGCTGTAACAACCCTTATTCTTTTAAAGGTTAAAAAATTCGAGCATCCGTTACCTTATTACAAAAAGGGTGAAAAACCCATAGAAACTGAAACCCCAATAGAAACGGAGGAAACCTGATTATGCGTAATTTAACAATGATGACTGACCTTTATCAGCTTACAATGATGAACGGTTATTTAAAAAACGGAATGAAAGATAATATCGCTGTTTTTGATCTTTTCTTCCGTCCATTACAAAACCATAGTGTTTATGCCGTAATGGCAGGTCTTGAGCAGGCAATAGAGTATGTTGAGAATCTTCACTTTTCTGAGGAGGACCTTGATTATCTCCGTTCACTTAACATCTTTGGTGAGGACTTTTTAAGTTATCTTAAAGATTTTAAATTTTCAGGTGAAATTTATGCTGTAGAGGAAGGCACCCCGGTTTTCCCACGAGAGCCCCTTATCCGTGTAAAAGCTCCTATTATGGAAGCACAGTTGATGGAAACGGCACTTCTTAACATTATCAACCACCAGACGCTTATTGCAACAAAAGCATCAAAGGTTGTAACTGCCGCAGAGGGTGCAACGGTTCTTGAATTTGGTTTAAGACGTGCACAAGGTCCTGACGCAGGTATCTATGGCGCACGTGCCGCAATGGTTGGTGGCTGTAACGGCACAAGTAACGTGCTTACGGGCCAGCTTTTTGATGTTAAAGTTGGCGGAACCCACGCACATTCATGGGTAATGTCATTCCCTGATGAGCTTACGGCTTTCAGGGCATATGCTGATATGTATCCTGATGGTTGCTTACTGCTTGTTGATACGTATAATACTTTAAAAAGCGGTGTACCCAACGCAATTACCGTATTTAAAGAGTTGCGTGCAAAGGGCCACGAGCCTATGGGCATCCGCCTTGACTCAGGCGACCTTGCGTATATTTCAAAACGTGCAAGAAAAATGCTTGATGATGCAGGCTTTAAAGATGCAACAATTTGTCTTTCAAACGGCCTTGATGAGAGCACTATAAAATCTCTTTTGGACCAGGGAGCATGTATTGACAGTATCGGCGCTGGAGATAATATTGCGGCGTCTAAAGAAAGAGTAAACGGTGTATACAAGTTGGTTGCAATTCAAAAAGAAGGAGAACTTATACCTCGTATTAAGGTAAGCGAAGATGCAGCAAAAA
>JAZOMK010000232.1:0-6017 GCA_045653985.1 Clostridia bacterium
CAAAAAGGGCTATCATCAGATACCCGATAACACCGATAACGCCTGAAAGCAATAATGCGTTTTCAATAACGATTTTATCTGAGATTTTTGCATAAGTTGCCCTAACAATGCCCATAAACAACGCAAACATACAAGGACCTAAAAGGTCGCCAACAGTTTTTGTAACGTTAAGATTTTTCTCAGCCAATGCCGATGCCCATTGTGCAACGGTTAATTCAGTTGAACCTGCACAAACCATAATAATTAAGAACATCCAAAAATGTTTATTGGAAAATAATTTTTTAACTGAAAGCGCTTTTCCCTTTTCGGTAAGCTGGTTTATGGGTATAAAAAAGCAGTAAATAGTGTTTGAAAGTGGCAAAATTGCCCATAAAAGGGACATTATTTTCCAGTTTTCCGTACCAAAAAGTACAAAGAAAATTGTTGAAACAAGAATGGTAAAAAGTTGGCCCCAACAGTAAAATGAGTGAAGCAAGCTCATTGCCGCTTCCTTTGCGCCTGTTGATGGTGTTGCTTCAACTACAGGTGATACGGTTACTTCAATTAACCCGCCACCCATTGCGGTAAATACCGTTGAAATTAGAATCGCGGTGTACGGATCCATAATTTCAGGCAGAAAGGCAAGCAATATAAAGCCGATTCCTGCTGAAAAATGGGCAAAAAGCATTGATGCACGATAACCGATTTTATCAACAACCTTTGCGGCAATAAAATCAACAATAAGCTGTAAAATAAAGTTAATTGAAACAATCAACCCGATTTTATCAAGGCTTATGCCGTAGGTAAGGGAAAAGGTTACAAATAAAAGGGGCGAAAAATTATTAACAAGTGCTTGCACAACGTAGGCGATGTACGAAGCATAAATGGTGTGGTTAAAGCCTAAACGTTTCATTAGAATATTTCCTTATATTATTTTACTAAATTATACTCTTAAAATAGAAATAGAGCAAGGGAATATCAATAATATAATATATAAATCTTTGAAAAGTATTGCAAATAGTTTGTTTTAGTGGTATACTTACTCTGTACAAAGAAGGAGAGAGGTAATATGAAAAAAATAGTAGCAATTATATTAACCTTAATAATAGTACTTTCTGTGGTTAATGTTGCTTCGGTTTTTGCGGCAGCAAAGCCTACAATTACAGTTGAAACTGTTGAAGCAGCTGCAGGTGATACAGTAAACGTAAAAATAAATATTTCAAACAATCCCGGCATTTGGGGCTTAAAGATAACGGTGAATTACGATAAAAACGTATTAACACTTAAAGATGCCGTAAATGGCGATTTCTTTGATGAAAGTGAATGGACAAAGGGCGCATCAGAAAAAGTACCATATACACTTTCATATGGCGCAAATGATTTTAATAATATTACCAAAGCTTCAGGCACACTTGCAATACTTACCTTCAAAATAAAAGATACGGCTGAAAATGGTGATTATAACATAACTGTAGAATATGAAGTTGGCAATATTATTGATTCTAATTTCAATGACATTGAATTTGCAGTTATAAACGGCAAAGTAACAGTTAAAGATATGGTCAGAATCGTTGGTGCAACCGTTGATATTGGCTCAAGCCTTACAATCAACTATTTTGCATCAGCCCCCCAAAATGCTGTAATGAAGTTTACTTCATCAACGGGCAGAGTTACTGAGGTTAATGGCGTTCTTGATGAAAAGACAGGCTATTATAAGTTTGCATATACAGGCATCAATCCTCAATGTATGAACGATACCTTAAAGGCTGAGCTTATAGCAGGTGGCGAGGTTCTTGCCGTAAAGGAGAGCTATAGTGTTAAGGCATACTGCGATAATATGGCAACGGGGCAGTCAGGCTTAAACCTTTCAGCTTCACAACATAAACAATTAACAACGTTGCTTGCTGATATGCTTACATATGGTAGCGCAGCGCAGGAATATAGGGACTATAATACTGAAAACCTTGCAGATGCAAGTAATTGGGTAGGCGAATATAAGAGTACCTTTACAGTTCCTGCAGGTGTTAAAAACGTAACGGGCAATACAGATGTTGACAATAAAGTAAAATCAGTTGGTCTTCATATGGCAAACGTAAACAAAATTTACTTTAAGATGATTCTTACTGATGACGTTATAGTAAAATTAAATGGCGCTGTAGTTGATAAATCAACCTTTGTTAAGAATGATGATGGCGCTTATACTGTTTATTCAGACGGTATTATGGCAACACAGTTTGATGATGTATTTACTTTAACACTTGAAAAGAATGGCGAAACAATTTCAATCGTTCAATATAACGTTAATGCTTATATTCAGGCTAAGTACAATGCAAGCGGTGTGTTAAACATTGTTAAGGCACTTTCAAATTACGGTGCATCAGCTACAAGGTATCAGAAAGCACTTATAGAAAATGACTTCAACCTTGAAGAAGACGAGCTTTAAAATTAAAAGACAGAAGCAAAAAGCTTCTGTCTTTTTTTATTTTCTTAAATCGCCCTTATAAAGGGGAACGCTGATAACGTCCATAAAGCGGATGGGGAATTTATCACGGGTGAGGGTGAGAGTTTCGTCGCCCTTATGTTCTTCAACTATGCGCGACCACATTTTGTCCTTTGCATAGGTGATGGATGAAGAAATAAAACTTACTGCGCTGTCGCGGTTGATAATTGCGGGGAAGCGGTCGCGGTAGCAGATGCAAAGTGTACCGCCAAAGACTTCAGTTCTTCCGCCGTTTATGGTTTCAAAGGCTGTGCCTTCTTCCTCGGCTTTAAAACCTAAAACCCACAAATCGGAGTGGTCGTTTAAAACTTCGGTTTTGCTTCTTTCAGGGTTAAGCTGTCTCGCCCACACTTTTTGCCCGATAAAGTGATAGCAGGGTGTTGAGCGCGAATAAGAGAACTGTTCTTCTCTTTCTTTTTCACCTTCATCGGTAAGTCCGCCCGTACCGGGGATGCCGCCTAAGGTACAACCAACGTTTTCCATAAATACTTTGCCGCCCTCAACAGAGTTAAAGTACATTGAAACTGCTTGGGTGTGAAGGTCAGATAACACAAGGGTACGTTTTGTTGCATGGTCGATTAAGGTGTTCATGCCTGAAAGATCCTCAAAGGCAAAAAGATCTTCAATAATTAAAGGCGTTTCGCTTTCGCCCGTAACCTTAAATACACCTGTGCGGGTAAGTGCTTTCATCTCTTTTGTATTTGAAAGGTCGCAATACATAAAGTTAATGCGGTTTACGGTTTCGGGGACAATAACCTGCTTATCAATTAAATAGTTGCCCGGCTGGAAGAATATTGTTGATGCCCCTGAATTTAAAGCCGCTTGAATAGCGTCGGAAGCGGGAGTTTTGCCATCGCCAATAGCACCAAAGGAGTTTACCGATACCCATTTTTCAGGTGCTTCCCAAGGGAGATGAGGTGTGTTTTCGATGGGAAGATTTAAGGTTAAAGCTTCGCCCTTATCAAGCCCCATTACGTTGCCGTGGGAGGAATATTCCAAAATATCGCCATCAACATAGCCTGCACAGTAGCCGAACATTGAATGGAAGTAGTTTTCGATTTTTATATCTCTTAAATAAAGGGTGCCAAACTCATGGCGAATGGCAAAATCGTTATTGGTAGTGCCTTTAAACTTGCCGTCAAGGCAAACGGTGTGTCCGTCAAAGCCTGTACAACGTAATGCAGGACAAGCGTTTTCGCTTTCATAATCGCGAATAGAAACGATAGTATCGCCAACAAAGAAGCCTGCACGCTTCTGTTTTTTTGCCTTGATATGCTCAAAGAAAGCAAAATGCGTTTGTGGTGTAACCTTAAAGCCGTAATCGAAGCCGATTACCTCAATATTATCGGCAATGCAAGCAGATGCCTTATCGTGGATGATTTCAAAGCCTGCGCTACCGCGGAAGTTATCATCAGAAGATATGATTCTTAAATTTCTTGCTGCACCCGTATTATTGGCAAAGTGAACAACGCCTGTTGCACCGGGGTTGTTTTTGCCGATATCAATGGTGAAGTTTTCAATCATATTAGTCATTGAAATGTTGGATGCTTCACCACGCATAAAGGAGATTACGGGGCGGTCGTTGCCATACTCAAAGCCTTTGCAGTTATCCTGAAGCTTGATGGTAACGCCATCCATACTCTGCCCTATAAGGCGCAGGCGGCAGTTCATTTCAAGATAGGGTACGTTGTTAAAAATGTTTCTGAAATGCTCTAATGCATATGAAATTGTACCAGAAACAAGGTACGTGACGTTAGGGAAATAAATTATTTTTGATGGGGGCAGTCTTTCAGGCCAGATAAAGCAGTTGATGCCGTCAACTCTGCGGATTTCAAAGCCAATCCAGACTTCGTCGCCCTCGGTATTGTTTACTTTTTCAACAGTTTTATCAAAGGCACGCTTATATTCTAAAAAGATATCGTCAATAGCCTGACATAATGCCTTAGTACAATCTGTTTTGCCTGTGTTATCAGCATTATAAGGCGGTTTTGTTACGTCAATTAAGCCTTCAAGATCATAAGGGAAAATAAAGTTATCCATAAAAATTCCTCATTTTTTTATTTTTTTTTATTGTATCATACTTTTATAAAAATTTAAAGAGGGAAAATAAACTTGTTGTTGTAAAAAATAAACTCCCGAAAAAATCGGGAGCTTAAAAAAGATAACTTATTTAAAAATCGTGCCGATCTTAGCATTTTCAATGGTGCGTACAACTTCAAGAGCCTGCTCACTTGGGATGGGATAGGGCTTGTTGTTTACGTAAGCATCATAGAAGTAATCCCAGATAACGTCGGTTTTATCGTAAGGACCATAGTTGATGGTTTCTTCCTTCCACTGTAAAACTTCGCTGTTACCAAAAGCTGATGCTGAACCGGGTGTTGATGGGTCAGCCTTAATGTCTTGCAATTCAACTTCAGGATCAAGATATTTAAGCTTGAACTGGTTGCAACCACCGATTAAAGCACCCTTTGTACCGTAGATAACATATTCGGGGGTATCAAGTGCTGCACCACCTGAAATTTCCATATCAACAATACGACCGTTTACACCCTTGAAAACAAGCTTGATGTGGTCTTCAGCGTCGCCAACTGCGGCAACACGTTTGATATCAGCAAACATTTCAGTATAAGCGCCACCGCAGAACTGAATTGAATGATCAACAATATGTGGGCCCCAGTTAAGAAGCTGACCACCGCCAAACTCCATAATGGTTTGCCAGTCGTTTCTTCTCTGATATTCGTTTCTTGTAAGCTTAATTTCGTAAACTTCGCCTAAAATGCCTGAAGCAATAATTTCGTTTACTTTGATAAAGCCTTCTTCAAAGCGACGGTTGTGGCGAACGTAAATCTTCGGGCCACCGGGCTGTGAACCTAACTTGATAAGTTCCTTTGCCTGCTCGTAAGTTTCACAGAAAGGCTTTTCAACTAAAACGCTTTTGCCTGCTAAAAGAGCCATTTTTGAGTGGATATAGTGATCGCATGAACGTGTTGCGATATCAACAACCTCAACTTCAGGGTCATTGATAAGGTCTTCAATGTTAAGATAGCCTTTGCAACCAAATTCTTCTTCGTATCTCTTTACGCGGTCTTCAATAAGGTCGCAAGCAGCAACAACCTGGAACTTGTCAGGACGGTCTTTAAGACATTTGCGGTGAACGGACATACCGATTCTGCCTAAACCTACAACACCAACTTTAATTATTTTTGACATAAGTTTATCCTCCTTAATTTAAACCTAATGATTTAAGATACTTGTAGCTCTTTTCAAGGCATACGAAAGGATCTTCATCGTAGCAGTAGTCTTGCTCAACAAGCATATACTCAGTACCTGCTTTTTCTGCAGCAGCAATGATTCTTTCAAAATTCATGTTACCATGACCAACGGGAGCCATTTTTTGCTCAATTTTTTGCATTACAAGGTCTTTTAAGTGGATGCAGGGAACTCTGCCTGATAATTTTTCAAGCCATGCAGCAGGATCACCACCGCCAACCTGAACCCAGTAAGTATCTAAGGTGAAGCCTAAAATATCAGGTGAAAA
>JAZOMK010000233.1:0-4743 GCA_045653985.1 Clostridia bacterium
AAAAATCCTTGCACAATCGTGCCAATGGATTTAACCGTACGCGAAAATTGCTTCGAGCTTTTTAAAAAATTCCCTGATGCTGATATCTTAATTAACAATGCAGGCTTTGGTAAATTCGGTGCAATGAAAGATAGTGATATATGCACAGATATGCAGATGTTGGATATCAACGTAAATGCACAGTATATATTGCAAAAATTATATTTTTCTGAGTTCATGAAAAAGGGCAAGGGCAGAATTTTAAATACTGCATCTGCCGCCGCATTTATGGCGGGGCCGTATTTTGCATTGTACTATGCTTCAAAAGCTTTTGTGCTTCGTATTTCACAAGGTGCAAACCGTGAGGCTAAGGGGACTAAGGTAAGCGTTTCGGCATTTTGTCCCGGTTCAATAGAAACTGAATTTAATTCAGTTGCAGGTACAAGCTCATCATCAAAGCCTTATTCTAAAGAAAAGGCAGTTGCTTGTGCAATAAAAAATATGTTTAAGGGTAAAGCGGTAATCATACCCAGCTTTAAAATAAAATGCGCATTTATAATGTCGAAATTGATGCCTGAAAGTATGCTTACTGAATTTTCATACAAAATACAAAAAAAGAGAATGTGAAAGAAAAAAAGGTGTTGAAAAACATCTTTTTTTATGTTATAATACAATAGATATATTATATTTAGGAGGAGAACAATGAAAAGAATTCTCTCAGCAATGCTTATACTTATGATGGTTTGCGGGATGTTCACTGCTCTTTGTGGTCTTACTGTTTTGGCTGAAGCAGATTATAAGACGGAAGTATGGAAAACCGTTGAAATTACTTTTACAAGTTCGGTTGAATATAAAAAACCTTATATCGCAACTGAAATTGATGCAGTATTTACACATACTGACGGTACAACCATTACCCTTCCCGGCTTCTGGAAAGAAGGCGATACATGGGCGGTAAGATTTTCACCTACCAAAGAAGGTACATGGTCATATAAAGTAACTTGTAAGGATGCTGAAAACGCAGGCCTTAACGGTGAAGGTACAATCGAAGCTATCGCTTCAACTTCCAATGAAGAACTCCATAAACGTGGTTTCATAAAGACCATTGAAAATGAGCATTACTATGCTTATAATGATGGTACACCTTTCTTCTGGCTTGCTGATACCAACTGGCAGGCATTTATGAACGTTTCAACTGAAGTTTGTAACTATCCCGGTTGCGATTGCGGCAATCAGTTCAAGCATATAGTTGATAACCGTAAGGAAAAGGGCTTTAACGTTTACCAGACCTACTTTGTTCCCGGTGCAGGTAATGGTGAAAAGAGTGTTTGGAATGATCCCGGTAAGTTTGAAAAGCCTAATACTGATATTTTCAATGATAAAGTTGATGCTATGTTTGAATATCTTAACGAGCAAGGCTTCGTTATTGCTTTAGGTCTTGGTTGCCATAACTCAACAATGGGTAACACATCAGGCTGGAAGGCTGACGTTTACCTTCGCTTTGCACGTTATATCGTAGCACGTTATGCTTGCTATTCAATCGTATGGATTTCAGGTCAGGAAATTACAAATACCGAAGAGGCTAAGGAAAAGGGCAAAACCGTATTTGAAGCTTATATGGAAATGAGCGCTTTAATTGAGGAACTTGATGGTTACAAGCACCCCAACTCAGCACATATGTATCCTGCAATGGCAACTGCACCTATGCAGGTAACACTTGATACTTCATATTGGCACGATAGCTGGACAATTCAGGGCGGTCATGGCGGTGTAGCAAAATCAAAGGATATGTATTTAAGCTATTATACTGCTTGCAACCGTGGCATTTTCAAACCATTTATTGAATCAGAAATTAACTACGAAGATATTAACTGCGGTGGCTTTACCGGCTACAATGCAACACGTTTCAGCTCATGGAAAGCCGTTCTCTGCGGTAGTGCAGGTATAACTTACGGCGTTACCGGTATTTGGGCAAACTGCTTCTCAACAAGCACCTTTACAGGCTGGTTTGATGGCAAAGGCGGTAGCTATAACTATGAACCCTGGTACATGGGACTTGATAAACCCGGTTCATATGAAATGTCATATATGAAGCAGTTTTTTGAAACTATCCCCGATTGGTGGAAGCTTAATCCCGCATTTAAAAACACAGGCTATGGCGATTTCCTTAGTAATGAAATGAACGTACTTGCAACTACAAACGATTCTTCAACAATGGTTGCATACTTCTATTCTAAGACAAAGGATACAGGCACACTTAAACAGCTTGATAAAACAGCAACCTATACTGCTTATTGGTTCAATCCTTTAACAGGCAAGTATATTTTAGTTGAAGAGAATATTAAGCCTACCAACGGCACTTACGCAATTCCTGAAAGACCTACAAAATCTGACTGGGTGTTCTTAATTACAACTGCTGATTTAGGCAACCTTCCTATGGAAGCAACCTTCGTTGACCTTAACCCTGAATATAATCAGGTTGCAATCAGCGGTAATCCTGTTGAACCCGTTGCAGTAACAGCAATCGGTGGTATTACCTACAAAGGAGCCAAAAAAGGCGCACAGACAATGACAGATAACACATCATATCTTTATGATAATGATGCAACAACAATCTGGAAGCCTTTTATTGACCGTCCTACACAGACATTCCTTTTCGACCTTGGTTCAGTACAGAATCTTTCAGGTATCGTAATCAATCCCGTTGAGGGTACAGCAATTCCTAAATTCCGTGTTGAAGGTTCAAACAACCTTACTGATTGGACTATTATCACCAACACAGCGGTGCGTGATACTTATAACCCGGACAAGGTAAGCGAGCCTTTAAGTGGTAACTTCAGATTCGTTAAGGTAATTCTTCTTAACCCCGATACACTTATGATTACCGAAGACATGGTTGCTGATCAGCCTTATAAAACTTATTGGAATGTACATACCGAAAACGCATATACAATGACTGAGATTACCGACCTTATTATCTATTCAAATGGCGCAGGTGTAATTGCACCTGACAGCGGTAGCAGCAGCATTGATGCAGATAACGGCATTGTAAGCGATAGCATCATAGTACCTGCACAAGACGTTACACCTACATACGTTGTTGTTATCTTGTTATTTACCGTAACCGCACTTGTTGTTATTGCTTCTGTATCATATATCGTTATTATGATTAAGAACAGCAAGAAGAAAGCTGAATAAAAAGTAAAAGCATCACTTTTTTAGTGATGCTTTTTTTAGTGCGCTGACAAATCCTTGAAAACATAGCACTCTATAAAATTTTTGCAGGGTGCTGTTTCTGTTATTTCACACGTTCACCGGTAGTAGCATTTATGTATATTACCCAATAACCGTTATCGTGGGGGCAGGTAAAATCAATGGGAATCCATTGGCAGTAGCCTTCTAATTTTTCAGGGGGAGTTTCACTCCAAGGGAGAGGGAAGGCATAGCATAAATAAAGGGGAGCTTCGTCATCATCATAAATTATGCCGAAAACATAGTTTTCTTCCTCAACGTTTACCCATTTTGAACCGGGAATAAGCTCGGAAAGCTCAATATTTTCAGGATTTTTAGAAAAAAGCTTATTGAAGCTTTCGGCATTACAATCCCAAAAAGTTTCGGGCGCATTTTCTGTGTAAATAATCGGCTCGTCTCTTATTGGCTCAGGCTCGATAATATTTTCACATAACCCGGTAAGCTTGGAAAATCTTTTTTTCGCTTCGCTTATATCTCCTGAAATCCAGCAAAGCTCATAATTTTCGCCTGATATTTTAAAAATTGCGATAAGCTGTGGCGACTTTTTAGCCTTGAAATATGCGTGATGGCAACTGAAAAATCCTGTTTCATTATCAATAAGCCACATATATTCGCCATCGGCTTTGGGGTATGCAATAGTTGAAAAACAGATATCCTCCAACTTAATAAAGGCATCAGGCTTGCCTTTTTCTACGTTATCTAAAATCAATAATCTCATAAAAACACCTCAATATAATATATGAGGTAACGTATAAAAAAATACTCTCCTATTTTTTTAGGAGAGTATTTTTCTTTTAAAGGTCAAATAAACTTATCTGTTGGTGCTTTGCAAGGTTTGTAAGGCAACCTGCCTCTTCAAGGGCAGAAAGCAAAGTGGAAGATAATTTTGTGCGCAACAATAAATCGTCTTGTGATTTAAAGGGTTCTTCCTTTCTTGCATCAACAATGGATATTGCAGCCGTTTCGCCTAAACCGGGTACTGCGTTAAGTGGCGGACGGATGAAATTATCCTCAGTTACGGTAAAGTTCATAGCTTCTGACTTGTAAATATCAATATTACAGAATTCAATTTTACGCATCTTCATTTCAAGAACCATCTCAAGCATGATAACCTTTGCCTTTTCCTTAGCTGAAAGTGATGGTAAATCGTGCAATTCCTTTAATGCTTTGCGTATTTCATCAACGGTCATATTTGCGATGCCAACTTCAAAATCGTCAGCACGAACGGTAAAATAAGTTGCGTAATATTGGTGCGGCTTGTAAACCTTAAACCATGCTATACGTAATGCCATTGTAACGTATGCGGCGGCGTGAGCTTTAGGGAACATATATTGAATTTTGTTGCATGATTCAATAAACCACTCAGGTATGCCGTGTTCGCGGATATGTTCTTCGTATTTTTCAGGTATACCCTTACCTTTACGTACCTTTTCCATAGTATCAAAGGAAAGGAATGATTCGCAACCGTTTTGTATAAGGGTGTTCATGATATCTTCACGGGTACAGATACAA
>JAZOMK010000234.1:0-4608 GCA_045653985.1 Clostridia bacterium
TAGACCACTAGTTTTAAATTTATCAATATTTAAGAAAAAAATATCAAATAAAATGTTATAACTGCGGTGTATCCGGTGGTATGACGGTAAGGGCACAAAAGTTTATTTATGCAAACTGCCTTTGTTACAATCCTGATTACGTTGTTACAATGTTTGGTATAAACGATATTGCAAGATGGTGGTATTCAAAAAACGCCGCAAACGTTGAAAACAGACAAGAACTTCTTGACAAGGCACTTGAAGACCACAAAACCGCTTACGAAAGAATTATAAACCAGATTTTTGAATCAGGTGCAAAGCCCATTATATGTACGCCTCCCCCATATGATGAGATAAATGATTATGAGGAAGAAAACTTAAAGTGTCAATTCAGAATGGACGAAGCTATAGCATTTCAGAAAGAACTTGCAAAAAAATACAACGTTCCTGTTGTTGATTTCCAAAAAGTAATGCAACCAATGCTTACTACACATACCATAATTAACCCTGACAGAGTTCATCCCAACGAGTTGGGACATCGCGTTATGGCTCAAGTATTTTTGAAGGACATTGGTGAAAAAGACGAAATTGATATTGAAGCTCCCTTTGTTATGGAAGATTGGAACAAAAAACGTAAAGAAGCAGAAGCATATTATAAACCACTCGATTACGTTGAATTCTGCGATATCTTTGATTTAGGCTGGGCGCTTGATAAAACAAACAACGAAAAGCGCGTAATTGTGCAGGAACGTTACGACAAGTGGGAAGATAAATCTTCATACATCCCCTCTGCGTATAAATTCTATATTGATAACATTGATTTCAGGCAAAAGCTTGTTGGTGAAGTTGTAAAACTTACGATTTTCTAACCGTATTATTTATTTGCACAAGGCACATTGCAAAAACACCTGCAATGCCGCCTACCATAGCCCCTAATATAAATAAAAAAATACCAAGCATAAGGACAAAATCTCCTTTCTTGGTATTATTTTTTATCTTTTTTTATTTTTTATTCAAAATAACCAAAGTCGTCATTTAAAACAGCTGTTTTAAAATTATTGATTTCCTTTTTATAGCCTTCTTCATCTATAAGAAAGCTAAGACCATGCCCTGCATCTTTTACGTTAAAAATACGTTTTTTATTGGCGCAAGCATCAAAAATAGGCTTGCACATTTCAAAGGGAACAAAACGGTCAGCTTCGCCATGAATAATTAAAATCGGTATTTTGGCATTTTTAACAGCCTGAACCGCACTTGATTCCGTCCAATTAAAATTAGCAAATATTCTTGCACTTAACGCAATAAAGGGTTCTGCAATCTTTTGCGGGAATCCCATTTTTTTGCTTTCAAGCAAGATAATTTCTTTAGGAGACGAATATGCACAATCAGCAATTATGCCTTTAACGTTTTCAGGTAAATCAAGGTCGCTTGCCATAAGCACGGTTGCCGCACCCATAGAAACACCCGAAATAATGATTTTAACGTTATTAAAGCGCTTTGATATGTACTTTATCCATTGAAGGCAATCAAGCCTTTCTTTAACACCGAAAGTAATTACATTTCCCTTACTTTTTCCGTGTGAGCGCTGATCAGGTAAAAGCACATTATGCCCTAAATCCCTTGCAAGCACAAAGCCTCCACCGCAATCATTTTCAGCATTGGAGCGATAGCCATGAAAGATTATATCAACCGGTGCACCATCTTTAAAATGATAATACTTACCTTTTAACAAAATACCATCATGTGATTTTATTTCAACGTCTTCAGAAGCTGCGTTTTTAACCTGACGATAAGGCTCATTAAGCCTATCGCCCAAAGCACGATATTGCTCACCTAAATCAATTTTGCGACCTCTTTTGCGTGGTGGATTATAAAACGCAGTATCAAAAATATACAACAAAAAGCCAAAGAATATAACAACTAAAATGCTAAATAAAACAATAACATAAATCATATATTCACCAATAAAAACAGGATGCCGACATAATCGACATCCGATATATTATTCTTCTTCCTCTTCCTCAGGAAGTTCAGCGTTGTGGTATACATTCTGAACATCATCATGATCGTCAAACTGATCAAGCATCCAATAAATCTTTTTAAGAACATCATCACCTGAAACAGCAACGGTATTCTGAGGAACCATATCATTTGTTGCTTCGATGAATGAATATCCTTCATCTTCAAGAGCCTGACGAACAGCTGAAAAATCATCAGGTGAAGTGTAAATTTCAAAAGTATCTTCTGCAGGTACAAAATCTTCAGCGCCTGCATCAAGTGCACTCATCATAAGTGCTTCTTCATCAATTTTACCATCGTTTTCAATGATTATAACGCCTTTTTTATCAAACATCCATGAAACACAACCGGTAGCGCCCATGCTTCCGCCTGCTTTATCAAAAATATGTCTGATTTCGCCTGCTGTACGATTACGGTTATCGGTAAGAATTTCAACGATAACAGCAACACCTGCAGGACCGTAGCCTTCATATACAAGTTCTTCATAGTTTGCGCCATCGCCTTCGCCTGCCGCTTTTTTGATTGAACGTGTAATTGTATCGTTAGGCATATTGTTTGCCTTTGCTTTAGCAATAACGTCAGCAAGTTTTGAGTTTACTGCAGGATCAGGTCCGCCTGATTTAACTGCAACTGCCAATTCTCTACCGATTTTTGTAAAAATCTTACCTTTTGCGGCGTCTGTTTTTGCCTTTTTATTCTTAATATTCCCCCATTTGGAATGTCCTGACATAATATATCCTCCTTATTTGCGGAAAGTAAAGCCGTACATCAATATTCCTGCGGCAATAGCGGCATTTAAAGATTCTGCGCCACCACGCATAGGAAGTGTTATTATTTTATCGGAAAAGGATAAGATTTCATCGCATATGCCATTACCTTCATTACCGATAACTATACAGCTTTTTTCACTATCAATATCTTTTACAGAATTAAAATTATCTCCATTTAATGCAGCAGAATATATAGTATAACCACAATCCTTCATTTTTTGAAGTGTGTATATACTGTCATCAGCAAGCATAATAGGAATGTTAAAAATAGAACTCATAGTTGCACGAACAGTTTTGGGGTTAAAAACCTCAACACAGTCCTTTGAAAGAACAACTGCGCCTAAACCAAAAGCATCAGCCGTGCGAATTATTGTGCCTAAATTACCTGCATCCTGAAGCCTATCAAGAAACACAACAAGACCTTTAACTTTATTTATATCAAAGCTAAGATCCGGCATATATGCCTCAGCAATAATGCCTTCAGGACTTGAAGTATCAGATAATGCCTCAATAACCCTGCGTGAAACTTCAATAACATCACAATCGCAAGAAACGTCAAAATTCAAGCCTTCCTCTAAAAGAATGCTTTTGAATTTAACGTTATGCTCAACAGCATCAAGAACTGCACGCTTACCTTCAATAAGATATAAGCCGTTTTCGCTTCTTCCCTTTTTGCTTTTAAGAGTTTTTAAAAATTTAATTCTGTCATTTGACGTACTTGTTATTTTCATCATCATTATAAAAAAGTGTGCAATGAAACATTACATTGCACACAACTTTTTATTAAAGGTTCTTCTTAGCAATTTCTGCAAGCTGTGCAAATGCTTCTGCATTGTAAACTGCAAGCTCTGCAAGCATCTTACGGTTGATTTCGATTTCAGCCTTCTTAAGACCGCAGATAAGCTTGCTGTAGTTAAGACCGTTAAGTCTTGCAGCAGCATTGATACGGGTGATCCAAAGTGCGCGGAAATCTCTCTTTCTAAGCTTACGACCAACATATGCATAAGCCTGTGATTTCATAACTGCCTGATTAGCAATACGGAACTGTCTGGACTTTGCGCCAAAATAGCCTTTTGCAAGCTTTAAGACCTTTTTATGATTCTTCTTAGTATTAACTGCTCTTTTAATTCTCATTTTTCTATCCTCCTAAAGCTTACTTATAAGGTATAAGCGTACGAATGTTTGCTGCTTCGCACTGGGCAATATAGCCACCCTTACGTAAATTTCTCTTTCTCTTGGTTGATTTCTTTGTTAAGATATGGCTTCTGTAAGCCTTACCTCTCTTAACTTTTCCGGTAGCGGTAAGTGAAAATCTTTTTGCCGCACCTCTGTGAGTCTTCATTTTTGGCATAGTAAATTACCTCCTATTATAAGTTTAAATTTGTGACATTATCATTATGAGATTTCTACCTTCTAACGCAGGCTTCTTCTCAACTTTGGCAACATCATTCAACATTTCAGCAAAAAGCTGCATAATCTGATGACCAATTTCGGGATGAGTTATCTGACGTGCGCGGAAACGGATTGAAACCTTAACTTTATCGCCTGCAGTGATAAACTCTTTTGCTTTTTTGGCTTTAACTTCCATATCGTGCTTTTCGATAGTAGCAGAAAGCTGAATTTCATGAAGTGCGATAACCTTCTGGTTTTTACGTGCTTCCTTTTCTCTCTTCTGTGCTTCGAAACGGTATTTTCCGTAATCCATAATCTTGCATACGGGTGGAACAGCTTTAGGTGATATAAGACAAAGATCCATATCCTCTTCAACTGCCATACGCATTGCCTGATCAATAGGCATTATGCCATGCTGTGTACCGTCAGAGCCGATAAGCCTAACTTC
>JAZOMK010000235.1:0-5039 GCA_045653985.1 Clostridia bacterium
TTGTGGATATAAATTATATTGTTACTTCAAATGAGCTTGAAGCACTTTTACTTGAAAATAATTTGATAAAAAAATATAAGCCAAAGTATAATATCTTATTGAAGGATGATAAGGGGTATCCTTATTTAAAAATAAACACAAAGGAAAGTTTCCCGAAATTGGAACTTGCGCGAAAACTTGAGTTTGATGGCGCGCAGTATTTTGGCCCATATCATGGTGCAAACAGTGCAAAAACGATCGCAGATATTGCATTGGAAGTTTTTCCGTTAAAAACTTGTAATTATGATTTTAATAAGCATAAAAATGTAAGACCTTGCCTTAAATATCACATTGGCAGATGCCCTGCCCCATGCGTTTCGCCCGACAGAGAAAAGTATAAAAAGAACGTTGATAGTATTGTTTCATTTTTAAAAGGAAATCAGAATGAAGTATTAGATGCTATCAGAACAAAAATGGAAAAAGCTGCAGAAAAGCTTGAGTTTGAGTTAGCTGCAGAATTAAGAGATAAGTTAAAAAAAGCTGATGAAATTTTAAATAAGCAAAAAATTGTTCTTGATAAAAACGAAAATATTGATGTAATATCCGTTGTTTTACGTGATACTTACGCCGTAATATGTTCGCTGTATGTGCGTGCAGGTAGATTGATTGGCTCAAATACCATTGAACTTCAAGATATAACTTACGATAACGAATCACAAATTTTATCAAAATATATTATTCAACATTATTCTGATGGTGAGTTTTTACCTAAAGAAATAGTTTGTGATGTAATGCCTGAGGATAGTGAAATAATAGAAGAACTTATCTCCGAAGCCAACAGAAAAATTTTTAAAATTCACCTTGCAAAACGTGGCAAAAAGTTTGAACTTTGCCTTATGGCTAAGCGTAATGCGCGCGAGAAGCTTGATAAATCCTCTTTAAGCATTTCTTATAAAGAAGAACGTATAATGAATGGGCTTGAAGAGCTTAAGTCCCATTTTAGCCTAAAAACCCTTCCTAAACGTATTGAATGTTTTGATATTTCACATATTCAGGGCACCGATACAGTTGCATCTATGGTAGTATTTACTAACGGCAAGCCGGACAAGAAAGAATATAGACGTTTTAAAACACATCAAGGTAACAACGACTACGCTTCAATGCAGGAGGTTGTTTTAAGGCGTTATAATGACTTTATTTCAAAAAAATCAGGCTTTGAAAAATTCCCGGATTTAATAGTTATTGACGGCGGTAAAGGTCAGTTAAGTTCAGCGATAGAAATTATAAAAGATAAATTGAAGTTTAATGTTTCTATAATTGGTCTTGCAGAAAAATTAGAAGAAATTTATTTACCCAACTCCCCTGTTCCATTAATACTTGATCGCACTAATCCTGCACTACAAATTTTGCAAGCTATACGTGATGAGGCACATAGATTCGCAATAACATTTCATCGCAGTTTAAGGGGCAAACACTCACTTACATCTGCCCTTGATAATATTCCGTCAATCGGATTAAAACGTAAAAAAGCACTTTTACGCAAATTTTCTACTGTTTCAAAAATTAAAGAGGCTACTTTAGAAGAGCTTGAAAGCGTAGACGGAATGAATAAAGCAAGTGCCCAGGCTGTATATGATTATTTTAAAACTCCTGTTGAATAAGCAGGAGTTTTAATTTTAGATAAAACAAATATTATTTTAGATAAAAAATTTGTATTGTAAACGGTTTTGTTTTATGATAAGATTTTTATTAAGAAATGCAAAGGATTTTTATAAATGGATTACGTAACTATCGGGCAAAAATACAATAAAGGCAAAATAGCCTATATTAAGTGTTTAAAAAATAATAATCTTAAAAACATAAACATAAAGAATAAGTGTTTTTTGCTTGTTATTCTTACAAAAGGAATTATTGAATTTAAAGTAAAAAAAGAAAAATTTATAGCAACTGCCCCTTGTTTTCTGTGTTTTGACGAAACTGAAAACCCTATTTTTATTAAAATTCAAAAAGCGGAATATACTTCAGTTTTCTTTCACCCTAATTTTTTAAATATTAATATGACGTTTGACCTTTTGCATTCAAATAAATATACTGATATTGCAACAACACATGACATGTTTATGCTAAAACCATTTATAAATAAAACATATATTATTCCTATTGCTGATACACAAGTAGAAAAAATTGATCATTCTGCAAAATATATGTGTGAAGAATTGTTAAACCAACGTGATTGGTATTGGTCGTGCAGAGGTCGTTCCTATTTTATGGAAATTATTATTGCGTTAGAACGTATGTACGGTCTTATCGGTTACGGCTTAATTCATCAAAAATCCGATAACACAGCAATTATTAAAAGCCCAAATCTTCGTGATGCGGTGCTTTATATTGAGGGACATTACGATGAAAACATAACCCTTTCTGATATATCAGCTAACGCAGGAACAAATCATACAACCCTTACAGCACTTATGAAAAAAGAGTTTGGATGTACGGTTATTCAATATTTAATGCAGTACAGAATTGCTGTTTCAAAAAAACAATTAGCTTTTACCGATGTACCTATTAAAGATATTTCAAATATGGTTGGATTCAAAACAGTTCAACACTTTAATCGCATTTTTAAGGAAATAACAGGTACTACACCTGCTAATTTTCGAAAATCAGCAGTTCAAACCAGAAAGGATGATTTAAATGGAAAATAAAATTATAGAATTAGAGAACAGAATAAAAGAATTAGAGAACTTGGTTTCAAAATTAGAAAAAACAGTTTTAGGTATTTGTGTTGATGAAAAAAATGATGTTTATATATCAGAAAGTACGTTTCCCGTTTTCGGAATAAAAGCACAAGGAGACGTGTATATTTCAACTTCAACTATTGATGCCTTGGGTTTTGAAGATACGCAGGACGTAAACATAAACACATCCACAATAAGTGCATTAGGCTTTGAAACAAGCGAAGATACAAATATTGCAGGCTGTACCATTGATACGGTTGAAATAACAGAATGCGAAGGGGCAAATATTACCGCAACTGAAGTAAATATAGCAAATTCCGAAGGCGCAAATATTATCAAAATAACTTTTAACAAAAATGAGAAATAATATGAGAGAACCATATCAAATATTATCAATCCCGTATCGTATCATTGATGGTACGCCTTTGTTCTGTATCTTTCGCAGAGCAGATAGCAACTATTGGCAATTTATTGCAGGCGGCGGAGAAAACGGTGAAACACCGATTGAAGCTGCCAAAAGAGAAACTATAGAAGAAATTAGTGTTAATCCGAAAAATATTAAGCAACTCGCGTGCGTTGCATATGTTCCGACAGAAGTTATTGCGGAAAGCAGACGGCAGCATTGGGACAAAAACATTTATGTGATTCCTGAGTATTCTTTTGCATTTGAGTGTGATTCAGATCCTACTCTATCTCTTGAACATATTGAACATAAATGGCTTACATATGACGAGGCACAGAAACTGTT
The DNA here is from genome assembly GCA_045653985.1 of Clostridia bacterium. Classification (GTDB taxonomy): domain Bacteria; phylum Bacillota; class Clostridia; order Christensenellales; family QALW01; genus UMGS1322. The sequence continues at coordinate 3,466 of JAZOMK010000235.1, forward strand.
AAAATGGGATTCAAATAAGGTAGCTATGTATGAAATAAAATGTCGTTTGGAGAATAAAAAATGATTGCTTTATTATCTAATGGTATTACAAGTGAAACATTAAAAAATGCTTTAAGCAAATATATTTTACCATTATCAAGTGCGGCTGTTGTTGTAACCGCCGACAACGAATACAAAGAGCGTAATTATCATGTTCCTCGTGTCGTAGACGAACTTAAAGAATACGGATTGAGTGTCGATACCTTTGATTTGGATACACAAGATGATTCCGAATTGCTAAAATACGATGTGGTTGAATTTATAGGTGGCAACCCCTACTATTTGCTTAATTCAATTCGTGTACATAATGCTTCGCCTGTAATTAAACAACTTGCCGAGAAAAAGGTGTTGCTTGGATGGAGTGCGGGTGCAATGGTGTTAACGCCGTCTATTGAGATTGTTGACAGATTAACTCCTGAAATGAACATTGTATATCTTGATAATCTCGAGGGTTTATCGTTAACAAATACACATATACTTCCACACCATAATAAATTTTTCAAACGTTTTGATAAATTAGAGGATATTTGCAAAGCGTACGAACAAAAACATAATTGCACATTTGTTAGGCTTAACGATGGTGATGGAATAATCATAGAGAATGGTATTGAAACACTAATTAAAGGTTTGGTATAAATCCGGGCAAGGTATTGATCGTGTTCTCGGCGAGCTTGCTCGTTGTGGAAACCAGTTTATCGGTGATATTAAGGAGTATTTGTTATGAGCGATACAGAAATAATAAATCATTACGACCAAACCAAGAAAGAGTGTAAATGTTATTGCGGTCACGATTGCTCAAGGTGTGTTACATATATTGCAACCCAAACCGATGATGTTTCTTTGCGAGAGCGGTCACAGAGCTTTTATAAAAAGCAATTTAGAATAAAGATTCCTTTAGAGAAATTTAACTGTTGTGGCGGCAGAGCTGATAATATATTTGAACTCTGTCAGAACTGCCCTTTTAGAAAATGTTGTATTGAGCGAAAAATCAGCTCTTGCAATCTGTGCCCCCAATATCCTTGCGCAGAGCTCCACGACTATCAAATAAAATATGTAAATAAATGCAATCAAATTTAGGAGGATTTCTATGGAAAATATTAATGAATTATTAGAAAATTTAAAAAAAGAGCTTTTGGATAAGTTGCCGAAGCAGATAGTAAACGAAATTGAAATGAATATATCTTTTGAGGATGAAGTTGATGATGCTGTAATCAGTGCATTAGAAGGAATGAAAGATGCAAACGAATCAAAGGACAGATTATATATTCTTTCACAAGATAAAAAATTACTATTTCCTCTTTTATCTGCCGAAGTACATAATGCTAACGGTAAAAATCCCAAATCAAACGAATTTCCTTTTGTTATAACTGTAAGAAGCGGTATTTATGCAAATAATGTTTTTGGTTGGTATAAAGATGAGCAATCAGCAAAGATTGAGTTAGAAAATATTTATAAAGCGTTAAAATGTGATAATAAGGTTTACAAAATGAATTAACATTTATAGGGCAGGAAATTTTTTCTCCTGTCCTATAACT
>JAZOMK010000236.1:0-4848 GCA_045653985.1 Clostridia bacterium
AAAGAAGCGTAAAATCATCGGGGGCGAATTTATAAAAGTATTTGATGAAGAAGCAAGCAAGCTTGAAGGTATTTCCTTCCTTGCACAAGGTACAATTTATCCTGATATTCTTGAAAGCGACGGCGTTAAAGCTCATCACAACGTTGGTGGACTTCCTGAGGATATGCAGTTTGAACTTGTTGAACCCGTAAAACTTCTTTATAAGGATGAAGTTCGTGTTGTTGGTAAAGCATTAGGTCTTCCTGCATCAATGGTTGACCGTCAGCCTTTCCCGGGTCCCGGCCTTGGTGTTCGTTGCCTTGGCGCAATTACACGCGATAGACTTCATGCACTTCGTGAAGCTGATGCTATTCTTCGTGAAGAATTTGATAAAAACGGCCTTAATTTAAAAGTTTGGCAGTACTTTATCGCTGTTCCTGATTTTAAGAGCGTTGGTGTTAGAGATAATAAACGCTATGAAGGTTGGCCGGCAATCATCCGCGCTGTCAACACAACTGATGCTATGACAGCCACGATTGAAGAAATTCCTTACGATATTCTTCATACAATCACAAACCGCATCACTGCTGAGGTTGAAGGCATTAACCGCGTTCTTTTAGATCTTACACCTAAGCCTGTTGGCACAATCGAGTGGGAATAATTTTTAACATAAAAATACCTTTTGCATTAATTTGCAAAAGGTATTTTTTATGTCAATAATTCTATTGGTGGATAGCCAAACTCTTTTTTGAATATTCTGGAGAAATATGAAACGTCGTTATAACCTACTATATTAGAAACTTCTTTTACTGAATATTCTTTTGTTGAAAGTAATTCCCGCGCTTTTTGTAATCTTAGCATAGTTTTATATTTCATAGGTGGCATTCCTTTTACTTTTTGAAAGTAAAGACGGAACATTTCGCTTGATAGGTTACATTTGTCCGCAAGGGTGTTTAAATCAAACTCCGCAATATAATTTGATTCAAGATATTTGAGTGCTTCCTGAATTCGTCCTTGCTCTTTTGTAGTGTGAGTATTGTCGGAAAAATTCACTATTTTATATAAGATCTTATATAACAATGAAGTTTTTAATAAAACGTGGTCGTCAGTAACATTTATTTGTGCATTCCAAATTTCTTCAAAGGTTTTAATAAGTTCATTATACGTATCCTTTAAAGCCAATGAAATATTATCTGAAAAATGAAGTAGCTGATCTTTTGTATCGGTAAATATAAAATTTACTGATATATATTCGCCATCTTCAAGCCATCGGGATGTGTATGTTATATCGTATGGCAAATAAGCAATGTCTTTTTCGTTAAAAATTGCTTTTTGTCCATTATTAAGAATAAACTCTATACTTCCTTTTTTTATATAAAAAAATCTGTCAAATAAATGTCTGCCATTATTGCATATAAAATTCGATGGCGCAACAACGCATCTTGAACAAACATATAAATGTGAAATCTTACAATTTGATGCTTTTAAAATACTATCAAAATTTAACATAGACTTTTCTCCTTGTTTTTTGGTAATTGTACCACATAATTTGGATTTTGTCCATATGCAAAAAACATTTAAAGTGCTATAATTAACTTATAAAATAAAAAGAAAGAGAGAGTTTTCAATGAAAAAAATAAAAATATGTATAATAGGCATGGGCGGCTTTTCCGGTTTCTTTATTCCATTATTTAAAAATCACCCGGATGTCGAAGAGGTTTCTATTGCAGATCTGATGACTGAACGTGTAGAAACTGCAGCAAAGAAATACGGTATCACAAGAACTTTTACGTCTTTAGAAGACGTTTTACAAAACGGAAAGGATATTGACAGCGTTGCCATATTTACACAGCGTCATTTGCATGGACCAATGGTTATATCTGCATTAAAAGCAGGTAAAAACGTGTATAGTGCTGTTCCTATAGCCACAAGTATTGAAGAAACGCATGAAATTATTGAACTTGTAAAAAAGACAAGGCTTACATATATGGCAGGAGAAACTTGCTATTATTTCCCATGCGCAATTTACTGCAGAGAAAAATATAAAGCGGGCGATTTTGGTAAGTTTGTATATGGTGAATCACAGTATTATCATGATATGTCAGTTTTTTATGGAGCATTTTCTAATTCAGGAGGAACAAACTGGAAAAGAAGCGCAGGCATTCCACCAATGTACTATTGCACACATTCAGTTTCAATGATAGCATCAGTTATTAACGAGTATGCTAAAAAGGTATCATGTGTAGGATATAGGGATAATCACCCCGATGAAGTCTTTGGCGTAGGCAAAAATGATTGGGATAACCCCTTCTCAAATGAAAGTGCGCTTTTTACAATGTCTGGCGGAGGGATAGCACGTATAAATGAATTTAGAAGAGTTGGTATTGGGCATAAGCCATCTTCATATATAACCGGTTTCTATGGTACGGATGGTATGTATGAATGTAGTGCCACACAACATATTTTCGTAAAAGGCGTTGCAACAAACGATCAGAAAATCGAGTATGTTAGTGATTTGGTTAATACGTTACACTACGTAGAAGAACAAAAGAAAGGCTTAACAAATATTAACGTTGATCCCATTGCCGAAGCAAGTCATAAAGGTTTTGCAGCCGTTCATGATTTATCAAGATTACCAAAAGCATTTAGAAATGTCAAACCTGAGGTTCATTATAACTCTCACGGATTCCTTGTTGATGATTTTGTCCGCGCAGTTGTTTCAGGTAAATTGCCACCCAATAACGCATGGGAATCTGCAAGATTTATGATTCCCGGTATCATTGCCCATGAATCTGCATTGAAAGACGGTATGTCAATGGATATTCCTGATTTTGGTGATGCACCTTCAGATTGGGAAAAACTTACCTTTGAGAAAAAGGACTATTACGAAGAAGATTAGTTATATGCAAAAACCACGTGTCATACACGTGGCTTTTGTTTTGAAGAAAGATGTGTTTTTTGAGTATGATAATATAATTTTTAAACTGGAATCAAAAATCTGCTTTTCAAACTTCTGTATTTATGGTAGACTATATCGGATAAAAATTTTTAGGAGAAGAACTGATGGAGCAATTTATTGGATCTATAAATAATATACTGTACAGTTACGTACTTATAATTATTTTAGTTGTGGGCGGTATATATTTTTCTGTACGTACACGTTTTGCACAGATAAGATTATTAGGACAACAGCTTAAAGCAGTAACAGAAAAGACGGATGAAAAAAGCGTATCTTCTTTTCAAGCGCTGATGGTTTCTACTGCATCACGTGTTGGCACAGGTAATATTATCGGTGTCGCAACAGCACTTTGTGTTGGCGGTTTCGGAAGTGTTTTCTGGATGTGGATTATTGCTATTATCGGTGCGGCATCTGCGTTTGTAGAAAGCACGCTTGCTCAGATTTATAAAAAGAAGGGCAAGGAAGGCTATTATGGAGGACCGGCATATTACATTGAAGCAGCCACCAAAAGAAAAAGTATCGCTATTATATTTTCAATATTCTTGATTTTAACCTATGGTGTAGGATTTAATATGCTTGCATCAAATAATCTTCAGGCTACTTTTTCACCATATAGTTTCTATAATGCAAGTTTTTCGCCATGGATAATCGGATTTGTAATTGCGGCTCTTGTTTGCTATTGCCTTATAGGTGGCGGTAAGCGAATAATCAACGTTACAACTTGGTTAGTGCCTATTATGGGGGCGATTTACATAATTGTTGCTATTGTTGTATCTGTTATAAACATAAACGTAATACCTGAAGTTTTTAAACAGATTTTTGCAGGTGCTTTTGATATTGATGCCATCTTTGGCGGTTTTTCAGGTTCTTGTGTTATGCTTGGTATTAAGCGCGGTTTGTTTTCAAATGAAGCGGGTGTTGGTTCAGCGCCTAACGCATCGGCATCTGCTGACGTTTCACATCCTGCAAAGCAAGGTCTTGTTCAAATGTTGTCGGTGTTTATTGATACGTTACTTGTATGTACTGCAACAGCCTTTATGTGCATGAGCTCGGGCGTTGTTCCGCCTAATAATAGTGATGGTGCGGCTTCGTACGTTCAGGCATCACTTAGCGCAACTTTAGGTGAGATAGGTCCTATATTTATTACAGTTGCAATGATTTTATTTGCATTTACAACATTGCTTGGAAATCTTTATTACGTTGATAAATCCATAAACTATTTAATGGGGAAAGAGCCTTCTAAAAAGTTTAAAAATATTTGTTACGTTATCGCATCGTTAGTAATTTTTGTAGGCGCTGGTCTAAAAGCAACAATGCTTTGGGATATTGCGGATATTTTAATGGGTGGCATGGCACTTATAAATATGCCGGTTATAATATATCTTGGTAAGTATGCGATACGTGCATTAAAAGATTACGAAAAGAAAAATAAAAACGGTACTGAAGTATTCTTTAAAACAGAGGATATCGACTTGCCTCACGAAACTGAGTGCTGGAATTAAAAATAGATTTGGCGGTTTGAAAAATTATCTCAAACCGTCATTTTTTTATTGACAGAAAAATAATTTTAAGATAAAATAACATACGTTATATAACGTTTGAAATATGAAGGAGTGTTCTTATGCCTCCAAAGGCTAAAATTACAAAAGAAGATATAATAAATACTTCGATTATAATGATTAAAAACGGGGAAGAATTAAATGCCCGCGGTATTGCCGCAAGACTTGAATGTTCAACGCAACCTGTTTTTTCAAATTTTGAAAATATGGATGAATTAAAAAATGCCGTATTAAAAAAATGCGAAGAAATTTATATGCAATTTACCGAAAATGAAATCAAAAAAAATGATTATCCGATATACAAAATTATGGGCATGGCATATATTGAATTTGCAAAAAAAGAGAAAGAAT
>JAZOMK010000237.1:0-1915 GCA_045653985.1 Clostridia bacterium
ATGTTTGGGTTATAAATGGTCAGTCCAATGCTGAATTAACTTTGTGGTCAGCTAACAATAACGGCAAAGGTGTCTATGATGAATATCTTGATGATATTAAACCTGAAGATAATATCCGTGTTGTTCTTCAAAGACGCGTTCATGCAACAATGGAAACAATGTTAAAACCTCAGTTTGATATGATTGTGCCTGAGGAAGCCTCATGGCGCGACCTTGCAACTGCTGAAAATAAACTTAATGTTTCTGCAATGGCATTCTTCTTTGCACGTTTGATTTCAAGAACGTTAAAAGGTAGCGTGCCAATAGGTATTGTGCAGGCGGCTTCAGGCGGTTCACCTATGATGGAGCTTATCATGCCCGAACTTGTTGAGCCTATGAACTATACCAATCCCGAAAAGAAGGATATTCCCTTAGCAGGTATCTATAACGGCCTTATGGCACCTATTCAGAAAATGACAATCAAAGGTATGCTTTTCTATCAGGGTGAAAGCGAACAATGGCGTCATAAAAAATATGCTTATCAGTTAAAATGGTACGTTGAGGAATTAAGAAGACGTTTTGATGTGAACTTCCCATTCTATTACGTTCAGCTTGCAGGCCATGTAGGCGAGGCTATTGATAGATGGAAGAAAATCGAAGAAGTCCGCTATACTCAAACAAAAATGCTTGATATTTTAGATAATGCCTATATGGTAGCATCTCTCGATGTTGGCGGTAAGGCAGAAAATGCTGACTGGGCTCATCCACCATATAAAAAGCCTGTTGGTGAAAGACTTGCGATGCTTGTACTTGCCAACGAATATGGCATAGGTGATGTTGATTATGTAAGTTCACCTCATCCTTGTTGCTATAGGTTCGATGAGGATGTTATCACCGTTCACTTTGATTACGTTGGCGATGGTCTTAAAATCCTTAAAGGCGAAAAACTTGTTGGCTTTGAAGCCGCAGGTGAAGATGGCAAATATAAAAAGGTTCGCGCAAAGATTATTGATGAAGCAACCGTACAGTTTAAGGGCGTAAAAAATGCCACAACATTAAGATATGCCTATATGCACGATGCTACGTGGGATAACGCAAACTTAGGCTCATCAACTGACCTTCCTTGCATCGCCTTTGAAATCTTCAAAGATGATGACGGCTTATTGCACTAAAACTAAAAAAATAGGGGAGCGATTCAATTCAATCGCTCCCTTTAAATTTTTTATTAACTTATATCAATCCACATTGCGGGGCGTATGGTACGGTGGTCATAGCTGACAGTGCCGCCATATTCATTCACATCGCCATTAGAATCAACGAAGGCGGCATTAGCTTGATAAGAGCCGGGCGAGCGCAGCCACCATTTGCAATTATTATTTGAGCTATTTATATCTGCCCCGTTTTTAATTGCATAAGCTGTTGCTTCGCACTCTCTTGCTGAATTCGAAGAGAAATATTTATTAGCTTGGGTAATGCTTAAAAGGAAAACGTTATCCATTGTCGCATTGCCAATTAGTGTATTATAAGATGGGTTTTGAGAAGCAGAAACTCTAACTAAAGGTATACGTGCTTTTTCTTCGCTGTCAAAATTATTTTGTACAAAATCACCATTAAGCCACGTTCTTAATGTGCAGTTTTCCCATACAACGCCTGTTTGTCGTATATGATACGGCTTACAATCGAGGGCATATTTGCTTATTACAAGAATTCTGTTGTCAGTTTTCTCTAAAACAAGCCACTCAATAATTTCTTTACCATTGGCTGCATTGTTGTCTTGTTCGTATGTTCCAAAGTAAATATAATCACCAACTTTTGCGTTTTTGATAATTTCGTACTTATATGTCTTTTTGATTTCACTTATTTTACTTTTACTATCCTTATAACCATCAAGTTCTTCAAATGCAGTTATTGCTTCTGCGTATTTGCCCTCATTTAT
>JAZOMK010000238.1:0-4515 GCA_045653985.1 Clostridia bacterium
AATTTTATCTTTCTGAAAGTGGTATATACTGAGAATGCTTAGCAACATTTTTATATGCAGGTCTGATAATCTTTCCTGAATTCAAAATGTCCTCAATTCTGTGAGCACTCCAGCCTGCAATTCTTGCAATCGCAAAAATAGGAGTATAGAGTTCCAGAGGCAAATCAAGCATATTGTAAATAACAAGGAATTTATACTTAACCCACGTGATATCGTCTTTATAAGACCAGCAGACACTCACGACCACATTTCATTTGATGGTAAAAGTTTTTCAATGCTGAACATTACGTTTTTGGCAGAAACTGCAAAAGAACTTTTTAATTATTTAGGAAGTGGCTTTCCTTCGAACATACTCCTTTCGGAAGAATTTCCGCCAACAGTACATTTAACTATTGAAGAAGCAAACTCCATAGACCTAAAAATGAAAAACATAGTTGCCATCTCCTCCGAAAACAGCGAATTATTAAAATCTCAACTTCGTGTTTTATTGTTTGATATTTTTACAAATTATTTTTTCACAACAAAAAGTTCATCAAATTGCCCTGGATGGTTACAAGAATTATGTTCTAATATGCAGAAAATAGAAAACTTTTCCGAAGGCACAGAGAAAATGTATTCATTGTGTACAAAAAGTCGTGAGCATCTTTCAAGAAGTATAAAGAAATATATGAATACAACTATAAGTGAATATATAAACAATTTACGATTAAATTATATTTCGAGTATGTTGAAAAACAGTAATCATAATATAATTGATATTGTGTTTGACAGTGGTTTCAACAATATCAGTTGGGCAAATGAATTATTTAAGAAAAAATACAAAATGACAATGAGAGAATACAGAAAGCAGTAGGCATTCACCTACTGCTTTTTTACGTGTTCAAGAAGTCCTTTACAGCCTTCTGTTATCTGATTAAAAACTTTTTCATAATTACCTGAATACCATGGATCTTCGATATCACCGGGTGTATTTGTAAAATCAAGAAGTTTATATACTTTTTTGTCTTTATCCTGCCCTATTATGCGCATAAGACGTGGCAAATTATACTCTTCCATAACTACAATATAATCAAAATTATTGTAATCAGCAAGCGTAATTTGACTTGAACGATGGTCATCAAAAGGAATATTCTTTTCCCTTAATTTTGCTTGCGCAGGCGGATATATGGGATTGCCGATTTCTTCCCTTGAAACTGCTTTAGAATCAACAAAAAATTCATCCTTACAATCTTTGATAAGATTTTTGAAAACGAACTCAGCAATAGGCGACCTACAAATATTACCGTGGCAAAGAAATAATATCCTTATCATTTTACAATAATCCTTGTGATAACACCTGCATAACCAAAATATGTATTACCAACACAAGTATACTGAGGAAGTTTTTTGCCGTTATCAAAATGAACTTCGTTATAAAAAAGGCTGTGTAAATGGCCTGCAAAAATGCCCTTTATAACGTCTGTTGAGTTTTTAAGAACCTCATACATCTTTTCATCATCATGCTTTAAAGGTTTTGTTACTGAATAAATAAGATCTCTGCTATAGAAGTTCTGAACTGCCATATATGCAGCATAAAGTGCCGGACATTTTTCATCCTCAGGAACACCTGTTGATAAAGGCTCATGTTGGAAAAGAAGAATAATTTTATTTTCTTTTCTTGCTCTTTCAACTTCCTTCTGAAGTTTTTCTGCAACACCATCAAAATAATAGCCTGATGAGTTATCAATACCTACGCAGATTACCTTATCTTTAACATCTTTTGTTGCATAACAAATATCATGAATCCAGAATTTTTCAACGATTGCGCGTCTTTCTGCAAGACTCTGTCTGTCAGAAACACCTGTACCAACTTGCTTTGAAAATTCATGGCTACCAACGGGAATAAGAACGTTAGGATCTCTATCAAAAATATGCTTTTTTGTAAGCATCATCGTGCCGTGTGCAAGAAGGTCCATTGTGTCGCCTGCAATAACAGTCTGGTCAAAATACTGTGCGGCATCCATTGCACCATCAACGGGAACGATTGACGAACCATTGGCATTCCACCAACGACGTGCCTTTGTGTACATAACTTCATCATCGCTTTCATCAACTTCATCACAATAGTTAATGTGCATGTCGTTCATCATTGCGATATTTACTTCTTCCCCGCCTAAGCCGGAATCAATATTTACTTCAAAGATAACCTGCTCAGTTTCTTTCATTCTATAGTTTCTATAAATATTGTTTGGTTGCATCTGGTTTATTTCAATAATACCCTGCTCATAAAATTTATCAAGATTTGCCATTTTTTCTTCTCCTTATTTAACAAAAATTCTCGTTACAACGCCATCATAACCGAAATAAGCATTGCCTACACAAGTATACTGAGGAATCTTTTTGCCATTTTCAAAAACAATTTCAGTATAGAAAAGGCTGTGGAAATGTCCTGCAAATACGCCTTTTATAACATCAGTGCCATTTTTTAACACTTCATACATTTTCATATTTTCTTCTGTCTGAGGTTTACTTTTTGAAAAAATAAGCACACCATCATAGAAGTTTCTGTTTCCGCGATAAGCATTAAAGAAATATTGCTTGTCAGCATCAGCAGGAACACCCGTTGATAAAGGTTCATGCTGGAAAAGAAGAATAATTTTATTTTCTTTTCTTGCCCTTTCAACATCCGCCTGCAACTTTTCAGCAAGACCTTCAGCGTACTTGCCCGGTGCATTATCAAGACCAACGCAAATTACTTTATCCTTAACGTCTTTTGTCGCATAGTGGATATCGTGAATCCAATGTTTTTGCAAAATATCCAATCTTTCCTGATATGAAAGTTTATCTCTTAAACCGGTAAGCACATGTTTTGACGTTTCATGTCCACCGATTGGGATAAGCACATTAGGATCTCTGTCGTAAATATGCTTTTTCATCAGTTCGATATTTCCCATTGATAAGAAATCAAGGGTATCGCCTGCAAATACGGTCTGATCAGCATACTGTGCAACGTCCATTGAACCGATAACGCAATTTACAGAGCTTCCGTCTGCATTATACGGACGACATTTTTTTGTAAGCATTACTTCTTCGTCTTGTTCGTCTTCCTCATTGCAATAGTTTAAGTGAACGTCATTCATCATATCTATTTCAACTTCTTCACCGCCAAGACCAGAATCAACAGTAAGCTCAAATATAACTTGTTTTGTATCTTTAAGCTTATAGTTTCTGTAAATATCATTAGGTATCATCTGATTGATTTCAATTTTTTGTTGTGAATAAAATTGCTCTTTTGTCATTTTTGTTCCTCCGTTATTCTTATAACACAATATTATAAATATTTTAGGCGTAAAAGTCAATACATAAAAAAAGAAAACGGCAAAAAATGCCGTTTATCCTTGTTCTTCTATTATCGGTACTTTTATGCCATTCCACAAGCTTGTTAAATCATCAGGTAACGTTTCACTAAACTCAGAATTATATTTATCAAGCATTATTCCGAGCAATTTAGGCTTATCATCCTCTATAGTAAAATAATATTGTATGTTAAAACTATATCCGTCCTGCCCTAATGCGTATTTTTCATTAAACTCTTTGCTACCGGTTTTTTTATGACCTCCGCTTGAATAAAAATACACATCACCATACCGCGTATTCTTACACACTTTAATTTGCACGTTTTGTTTCTCTCCAAGTTCTGCTATCGTAAATGGATCAAACTCAAAATGCACATTGTATTTTTTTATATCACCGATAAATTCAGAAAGAAACTCATTTACCGTAGTCGAATTCAAAATTTCTTTTGAGCAATAATCAGCAAATGCCGAAAAATTTTCTTTAAAAAAAGTCGTATTGTCTTTAAGCAAATACATCAATTCTTTTTCGATTAAAAACATTTCGCTTTTATATTTTGTATACACGACATCCGTAGGCGTAAGAAATGTTTCATCAAAGATTGGTTCAAAATACCCTTTATCATCCATATATCCTACTTCATCAGGTGATATAATAAACGTAGAAAACCTTACATCTTTTTCGCTATTCTTATAAAACTCCTCTATCCACCCTGCAATTTTATTTTCACTATCAAATATAACCTCTACATATAATTGAAATCCCATATCGTTTTCGGAAATATAACTTGGTACCTGCCTTGTTTTAGCATAAAGATTTGAATCAAAATTCATTTCTGCCGTAATACCATAATATTTATTCCCATATAAATCTTCGTAGTGCGTTTTATAACCCAAGAAAGCTATTTTATGGTCTCCTAATGTAGCTAACGTACAATAATTAACATCCTTGGAACCATACATGCTCTGTGCATGTTTTTCCGCAAATTCTTTTGTTACATAATCTTCGCAATCCGCATTCAATAGATAACTTCTATTTTTAATATTTCCAACCATTATGTGATTTTCTTTTAATTTATCGGCTTCATATAACACCGATATCCACTCATATGCAGCATCATAAACATTTTGAGGAATTTCTCCTTGATAAATAACTAAATGATTACTCATAAATTAACCTCCT
>JAZOMK010000239.1:0-1840 GCA_045653985.1 Clostridia bacterium
GCTCTACGAAAAATTCGTTGAAAACCGAGCCTGAAACAAAAACAAGGGTGAGAGTTAAAAGTATGATAATCGTCCTCATAAATATACCTCCTTTACAGAATCTAAAGTGTGAATATATAGCCTTGTGCCGTCATAAGTTAAAAGAAAAACATCTTTCTCATTAAGCTTTAACTTTTCAAGCTTGCGCTTTAGCCATTGGCTGTCCTTGCCGATAATGGCTAAGTTTTCTTTTATGATTTTTCTGTCCATAATCAATGAAACGTTTATTTCATCCTGCGCAACTGCTAAGTTAAGATCCTGTGTTTTAACGTTGCGGTGTTCCTTCTTTAAAATTACCGAAATTTCGCCGTTTGTCTCTAAATAGGCATAGTAAACTTCGTTAATATCAAAAACATCGTTTGAACGCAACTGCTCAAGCAAGTCATTTAAAGTATATCTTACATCCTTTAACGCTTTAATATCAATAAGACCTCGTTTTATTAAAAGGCGAGGTTTACCGCAGATTATCCCTCTTAAAACAGTTGATTTTAACGATGCAAGTGATAAAATAAGTCCTGAACCCAAAAGAACGTAAATGGGCAGAATTCCCCATAAAATGGGCGTATCAAGGTCGCTCATGGGTACTGTAACGAGGTTTGATGAAATCAGCATCAATGCAAATTCATAGGGCTGAAGCTGGGCAATCTGTCGTTTTCCCATAAGCCGAAGCATTATAAGTAACGAAATAAAAAGTATAAGTGTACGCAAAATAAGTGTTGCCAAAAAATCACCTCCACAATATTATGTGAAAAAATTATAAATATTATAAGTTCTCTATGTACAATTTAATTAAAATGTGATACAATAATACTGAATAATAATGAACTATTAAAGGAGAGTCCTGAAATGTGGAATAAGATATTGCGCGTTTTTGTATATTTAATATCACGTGCGGCAGTTGTGGCCATAGTAATAGGGCTCGTTATAGGCGTATATTACTCAAGTGTAAAAACTTCAAACTTGTATTTTGTTATTCAGGATGCTTTGAAGGCAAGGCTTGATATTATCCTTTCCGATGCGTCCGTTGAAGAAAAGTCAAAGTTCTTTACTTATAATTATCTTAACAGCGCTGAGTATGCTGAACTTCAGAAAAAGTATGAAAATTACGAAATCACCGGCTTTCACCATAAACATGAGTTTGAGATTATCAATCTTATTGTTATGCCTTGGAAAAACGAGAAAACCGTTATCGTAAGAGAGACGGTGCAAACCATTGTCGGTAATGTTGATGAAGCAAAAATCAGCAAGGAAGAAGCAAGAGAGCAGGGCATTGATAAAATCCCGCAATGGCAGGATAGTGAATATGAAGTAACCCTTGTTTATGAAAATGAATCATGGTGTATTGATTCCATCAAGCGCGTGGGTGATTTTGATTATCAGCCACCTGCAACACCTTCACTTTCAAAGGAAGAAATTGATGCTTTAAGAACGCCCGTACCCGATCCTACACCTACCTTTAATCCTAACGTTGATCTTACAGGCGAACATCCTGCAAAAATTTCAACGCCCCTTCGCGGTGATAAGGTAAACGTAAGGCTTGGCCCTGCAACTGAATATAAAGTTCTTGAGGAACTTGAGAATGGTGCAAGTATTACGGTTCTTGATGAATCTGACGGCTGGTATCTTGTAAGAACGGCAAAAGGTACTGAAGGCTACGTCAGCGGTTATTATATTTTATTTGAGTAGGATGTATTAAAATGGATAGACGGATGGCACGAAAAAAGGATAAGGTGTTCTATCACATAGTAACGCTTATAATATGTCTGGTAATAATCCTTACTTCGGGCATCATTATGCTTAT
>JAZOMK010000240.1:0-1739 GCA_045653985.1 Clostridia bacterium
ATGCGTAAAAAACGCGAACATCAGCCCCCTGCAAGCTTGGGTGTAAACTATTTCCGAGAAGATCGGTAGGGCAAAAGAACAAAGCCACCGTCTTGGTGGCTTTTTTATATACTTTATAAAGGAGAAAATATTATGAAAAAATTTCTTGCTATAATACTTGTGCTGATTATGGTTGTTTGTGCTTTTTCTGCTTGCGAAAAGAAAAAGTCGCGCTCTAAGAATGTGGACGATGAGGTTGCTGAGAAAACAGATGGAATAATAAGTATTTTTGATAACGATGATGAGGAGAATGACGATATAGACGATAAAGATGATATAGACGATAAAGATGATGTAGACGAGTTGACAGTAGGCTTCATTTTCCTTCACGATGAACAGTCAACTTATGACAAAAACTTCATGGAAGCTGCTAAAAAGGCTTGTGAAGAAATGGGCGTAAAGTACGTTCAGAGGGTTGACATTTATGAAGGAAAAGAATGTTATGATGCTGCTGTTGAACTTATCGAAACCGATGGTTGCGACATCATCTTTGCTGACTCTTTCGGTCATGAATTCTTCCTTATTGACGCAGCAAAGGAATATCCTGAAGTGCAGTTTTGCCATGCAATAGGTACACAGGCACATACCGCAGGTTTAAGTAACTTCCATAATGTATATGCCGCAATTTATGAAGGTTGGTATCTTACGGGTATTGCAGCAGGTATGAAGCTTAATCAGATGATCGAAAAAGGCAAGATTACTGCTGAACAGGCAAAAATGGGTTATGTTGGTACATTCCCCTTCGCAGAAGTTAAGTCAGCTTATACAGCGTTCTACCTTGGTGCAAAGTCAGTTTGCCCCGATGTAACAATGGACGTTAAGTTTACAGATTCATGGTATGATGAACAGAAGGAGAAAAAAGCAGCAGTTGCTCTTATTGCAGGCGGTTGCGTTCTTATTTCACAGTATTCTGACTCAAGGGGCGCTCCTACAGCTTGTGAAATTGCAGGCGTTCCTAACGTTTCATATAACGGCTCAACGTTAAATTATTGTCCCAACACATTCATCGTTTCATCAAGAATCGACTGGACACCTTACTTCAAGTACATGATTGAATGTGTAAAAGATGGCAAGGAAATCGCTAAGGACTGGACGGGTACTCTTGCAACAGGTTCAGTAGTGCTTAGCGAAATAAATGAAAGAGTTGCCGCACCCGGAACTAAGGAAGCTATCGCAGATGCAAAAGCAAAGCTTCAGGTCGGTACACTTCACGTATTTGATACCGCAAACTTCACAGTAGGCGGCGAAAAGCTTACATCTTACATGGCTGACGTTGATGCTGATGAAGCATTTAGACCTGATACAGAAGTTATCGAAAACGGTGTGCTTTATGAATCAAAGCATCGTAGCGCACCTTACTTTGCACTTGATATTGATGGCATCAATCTTCTTAATTAAGCTTAATAAATTTTGTCTGAGACGGAGAAATATCTCTGTCTCAGCTTTTTTAAAAAATAAAGGGAACGATGGTTCTTTTGCAGAAATAAGCACTTTTTTGTAACAAAATTTTCTTAAAAATAAAACATTTATAAGTTTTATTTGACAACGGCTTTTAAATATTGTAAAATATATCTAACCCTAAGTGTTTCCATTTATATGGCAGCCTGCGGGTGTAACTCAATGGCAGAGTTCTTGCTTCCCAAGCAAGCAACGCGGGTTCGATTCCCGTCACCCGCTCCATTACTTTGGAAACAAACGGG
>JAZOMK010000241.1:0-7245 GCA_045653985.1 Clostridia bacterium
AAATCGGTATTGATGATTTTATTGCTTACGTGCTTTACGTATCAACGCTTTTGGCATCAATAAAGAGAATTGTGGAGTTTGCCGAACAGTTCCAACGCGGCATGACAGGTATTGAAAGATTCTCTGAAATCATGGATACTGCACCTGACATAAAAGATGCACCTAATGCCAGAGAATTAACTGATGTTTCAGGCGAAATTAAATTCACAAAGGCATCATTTACTTACGGTGAGGGCCTTGAAAACGTACTTACAAACATAAACTTAACCATAAAGAAAGGCGAACACATTGCACTTGTAGGGCCATCAGGTTCAGGTAAGACTACAATATGCAACCTTATCCCCCGCTTTTATCAGTTGACAGAAGGCTCAATTACCATTGACGATAACAACATTGCTGATGTAACCCTTGATTCATTAAGAAAAAATATGGGCATTGTACAGCAAGACGTTTACTTGTTTTCAGGTACAGTAAAAGAAAATATCGCCTACGGTATGCCCGGTGCAACGGAAGATGACATTATAAATGCGGCAAAACTTGCAGGCGCACACGATTTTATTTTAACACTTGCTGATGGCTACGATACCTACGTTGGCGAGCGTGGCGTTAAGCTTTCGGGCGGACAAAAGCAAAGAATCTCCATTGCCCGCGTTTTCCTTAAAAATCCGCCTATTCTTATACTTGACGAAGCCACAAGTGCATTGGATAATGAAAGTGAGCATCTTGTACAGCAATCACTTGAAAAACTGCAGATAGGCAGGACAACTTTGACTATTGCGCACCGTCTTACAACAATAAAAAATGCTGACAGAATTTTGGTATTAACTGACGATGGCATAAGCGAAGAAGGATCACATGATGAACTTATTAAGAAAAACGGTGTATACGCTTCACTTTACAACAATTATCGCAACTAAAAACAACATTTAGCATATTGACTTATCTAATCAAAATATTTATAATAGAATAAAAACTAAGGAGGATTTTTTATGAAAAATTACGAAGTAGCCTGCTATCATTGGTCAAACTGGCATCCTGCCGAATTTAACGATATAAAGCGCGGCAAAGGTTGGACTGAATGGGAATATACAAAAAAAGCCGTACCACGTTTTGAAGGACACAAACAACCAAAAAAACCTATTTGGGGTTATCTTGACGATTCAAAAATGGAAACGGTTGAATTACAGATTGATACCGCATCTGCTTACGGCATAGATACTTTCATTTTTGACTGGGGTTATAAGGGTAACAACGTTGTTATTGAAAAATTCATTGATGCCCCTAACACAAACAAAATGAAGTTTGCACTTATGCAATGCGGAAGGCCAACCAACTATGACGACACAATGGATATGTACGATTACATTGTTGAACGTTATTTCTCACAGCCTAACTATTGGAAGGTTGACGGTGGTTGCTATTTTTCAATTTATGAAATCGGCAAGCATATAAAGAATTGGGGCGGACTTGACAAAGCTAAGGAAATGTTTGACATCTTCCGTGCAAAAGCCGCTAAAAAAGGTCTTAAAATTCATTTTGTTGCCGTTGAGTGGGGCTTACAAAATCTTTTTGATGAAAATCTCACACCTGAAATGGTTATTGAAACTTTAGGTTTTGAAGCTATTACAAGCTACGTATGGGCGCACAACACACTTCCTGCTTGGCCAAAGGGCGATTATAAGGAGTGGGCAGAAAACGCTTACGATAAGATGATTGAGCTTGAAAAGAAATATAACGTCCCTTATTATACTCACGTTTCTTCAGGCTGGGATACTTCACCCAGGTGCCCTGAAGATATGGTATTTACTGAAGGCGGTCCTTTAATGTATCATACACTTTCAGGTGAATTTGAAATTATACACACACCCTATTTTTCAACTATAATTGATAATAATACACCTGAAGAATTCCGTAATGCCTTATTGGCAGCAAAGCGTCATCTTGACGATACTAACCCCAAAAACAAAATCGTTACTCTTTACGCATGGAATGAGTGGACTGAAGGCGGTTATTTGGAGCCTGACTCAGAATTCGGCTATGGCAGATTAGAGGCAATAAAGGATATTTTTGGAGATAAATAATTATGCCGTACGAGATACTCTCCCTTGTTTTTGGTGCATTGGGTGTTGTGATAAATGCCTTAATCTTTCAGCAAAAAACAAGAGAAAATATACTTAAATTTAAGCTTACGTCAGATTTTTGTTGGATGCTTCAGTATCTTTTTAAAGGTGCATACACAGGTGTTGCCATTGCTTGTATCGGTGTAATAAGAGAAACCATTTTCCTTAACAACAAACACAAATGGGCGCAAAGTAAATTATGGCTTTTGTTGTTTATTGCATTAAGCCTTATTTCACCAATTATTACGTGGAGTGGTTTTTACAGCATCTTCCCTGCAGTTGCATCAATTATATCGGTAATATGCTTCTGGTTGTCTAAACCTCTTTTAACAAAATATCTTGCTTATCCCATATGTGCTTGTCAGCTTACATACGCATTAAGATGGATGTTGCCAATGTCCATTGTAAATGAAGTTATAACTTTAATTTCAACAACAATAGGTATTATAAGATACAAAAAAGCGAGTCAAAAATAATGACTCGCTTTTTGATTTTAAAGATATTCTTTTATGCCGTCAAAAATACGTGATGCGATTTCTTCCATGCCCTCATCCCCCGGATGGGCGGCAACACCTGCGTGTTGGAAGAAGCCTTTAGCGGTATATCTATCATCTGCACCAATGCACACATCTACAAGTTTATAATTTCTTTCTTTTGCAATATTTTCAACAATTTGATTTTTCTCATTTTGTTGCCAGAAAGAGTTTGTTAAAACTATTTTTGTATCTTCTTTTTTAAGTTTATCCATAAGGTCTTTATAGCCTTGTTCCCAAGTGTAACCTTCATGCTCAAGCTCGCGCACGTTTTCAATGGCACGCATAATAATTATATCGGCTTTAAAATTAACTACAGCTAAATATTGTTCATCAATTAAATTTTCGTTCCAATATTCCCTTTCCCATGAAGCAATCTGCGCAACCATAAAGGATGTTTGGGGAGATTTTTCCCACACCTTTGCCATAGTTCTGTGAACGTAGTCTTTATCTTCACTCGATGCCGCCATGCCCCAATCATTAAACCAGCCGATAGCTTCAGCGGGGGCGTGTTTTGTTATCGAATTACCTAAAAATAAAATTCTTTTACCGCCACGTTCATCAAAATAAATGCTGCCGCTTACCGATACCTGATTTTTTGATGAAACGGTATTATCTTCATTCCTCGCCATAAAAGCACCTACCCTTCTTTGCTTTATTATATATCTAAGAAGGCAAAAATGTCAATATTTTAGTTTAAAAAGATAATAGCATAATTAAGGGCGGTGGCAATTAACAGCCAGATTATTTGGGGTATTAAAACAAGTGATGCTATTTTACTGTAATTATATACGTTACGTATTGTAAGATACGTTGCAACGATGTACGCAAGTATAATCAAAAGGCTTGAATAAGGCATATAAAAGGTAAAAAAGAATAAGCACCACAGAACATTAAAAATCGCCTGCAGTCCATATAAAACATAGTTTTTAGCCGAAACATTTTTAAGTTGCGCAAAGGTAAGAGATACTGCAAAAAGTGTATACACTATCCCCCACGCAGCACCAAACACCCACCCCGGTGGTTGGAAAGATGGTTTATTAAGGCTTAAATACCAATAACTTTCAGTATCGGTAAAAAGAAAAGCACAACCTAAAGTAACAAGGGTTACAAGAACAGAAATTAAAATACTGTCAAAAAGTTTTTTCTTCAAAAAAAATCACTCCTATCATTACATAATTATATGTAAAAATAGGAGTGTTTATGTTTTAAACCATTCCTGAGCCCCAGGAATTTACTAAATATTTTCCATTTTCATAGACTATTGTGTATCTTAATTCTTTTTCAGCTTTGCCATCAGCATTACCTGCAGCAAACTCTTGTACCGTTACTTTATAGCCGTCTTCCGTTTTTGTTAAAGTAAGTGTATCTTCTTTAATTATCCAGGGATAATCATACTGTTCAGAAACATACAACGTACCGCCCTCAGTAAACCACATTGCCATAAATGAAGTTGCCGTTTTTGCATCAACGCTTGGGTTGCCATGCTTTGCAAGATGATATTCAGGTGTGCAGAAGTTATGCACGTAATTTCTTAATTCTTCTGCATTTTTAATATCTTTAAGGGCATGTGCATTAAGTGTTATTATGCCATCACCCATAAACGAAACCTTACGTGCAAAGGATTTATCTTTATCAAGCATGCCTAAAGAATCAAAATAATTATGGGTTCTGTTTTCCATTTCATAAAGATTATAAACAAGATTCCAAGCATCCTTGTTTGTAAATTCAGGGCCTATAAACAAATCAAGTTTATAATCACCATCTTCAAAAGCAACATAAATCGTCTTTACGCCTGACCACTCAGTTTCAGCAGATACGGCATACTTATTAGCACTTATTTTGCTGATTGTGGCTGTATTTGCATCCATGCTGTTTTCACCCATTGCATAATTGGGTTCAAAATAAATAATACCGTTTTCTATGCGCCAATGGCCTGCTTGTTGGCTAATATATTGCTCAACATACTCTTTTGTATAGAACTTCAAAAGATAATTTTTAAGATCTTCAACAGTATTTATACCCTTTACCGCATAGCAGGTTTCATAGGTATTATTTATTGTGTACAACTGATATGTGTTTGCTTCATCTACCATGCCCAACTTTTTGAAATGATATAACAAAAAGCTGCTGTTCTTTACGCTGATAAGCTCTTTTGCTTTATCAATAGTTAATTCAGGTGCTTCTATGGGAGTTTCAGGCGTTTCTACTAAAGTATTTTCCTGTTCTTCAAGTTCTTTAAGTTCTTCATATTTATTTTCGCTTATTGCTTCAATATATTTAAACTGAAAATCTGAATTCCACGTATCCTCCGTTATGCCTGAAACAATTACTATTACAAAAACCTCTTGAACAGTTTTAGCTTTAATTATATCCTGATACTTCAATTCATTGACTTTACTGATTTTATCAGTTTCAAGGTTATAAGCGATTATCTCAATATTTTCGTTTATTGCACCTGAAACGTTACATTCAATTTCATACCTTACATAGCCATTAAGTTTTCTGTTACGAACCTTCATTGAATACTGCTTTAATAATAAATCATCACGTTGATGGTAGTGTTCCTCTAAATAGCTTTCAACAGCATCATAACGGCACGTGTATTCACTTAATTTATAAGTTTTTTCTTCCTCAGTTTTTATTTTTTCAAAAGCAACTTCCGTTTGCGCCTGACCTTCAGGATTTTTAGGATAATCAAAATCCTTATTAGCAGGTTCTTTTATAGGTTTACCCCCTAAACTTTCAGGCAAGCTTACTTTTTTGGCAAAGTCATAAGCAGGTATAAGCGCAGTAACAACTGTTACAACAACTATCACTACGATAACTGCAGCCATATCGAATATTGAATAAATATCTGCCTTGCCGTATTTCTTTTGTTTTTCCGTTGTTTCGCTTGTTAAATTTGAATATTTCCACTTAATTTTTTCACTTGGATAAAACACGGCAAAGATTCCTAAAGACGCAAGCGTTAAGAACATAAACAACAGTTTTTTTATAAAAAGCTGCGTACCTAAACCACTAAAGGCAAATGTATTACCGCTGATAAGCGTATGCTCAGCCTCCCAACGGATAAAACGTTTTACCGCAAAAGGCGTTGCTATACCTAATGTAAATAATAAAGATAAGTTAATAAGCGCCCTATTTACAAACCAACTGCCTGCATCGCCAATGAAAACGCTTTCCGCATCGTGTTCATTTTCAAATTTAGTATTTTGTACTTTCCATTTTTCAATACTTAAACCAAGCCAGATACTTGATACGCCAAAGGTGATTACAGTTAAAAACAGCCACAAAATATATTTTTTGAAAAATTGCCCTGCTGAGCCCAAAAAGATAAGTCGCTTACCATTGATAACGGTATGTTTTGCTTCCCAACGCATTAAAAGGCTGATAGCAAAAGGATAAGCAATACCTAAAGTAAGTACAGAGGAGAAAAAGACCAACAGATTTAATAGCGCAAGTTTTGCCGTTCCGCCATCAAAATAAGAATCTTCATTCATTTTTACAGTCTTTTTGCTGTCTGTTATTGATGCAATTAAAATACCAATTAATCCGCCTACACAGTAGATTCCAACACCGAAAATGATCCATTTTATTATATCTATCATACAATACACCCCTAATTTTTTATCCAAAATCAAGAAAAAAGGCGCAAAAGCGCCTTTAAACTATCTTACGCCAAACAACAGTTCGCCTATTGATGGATAAGGCCATGAATCTGATGAAACTGCCATTTCAAGCTCATCAACGTCATTACGAAGCGCATCCATTAAAGGAATAATAGTATCCTTGCAAAGGAATGCACGTTCCTTATTGCCTTTTAATGCCTTCATATCTTCAACTGCAACACGAAGCTCCTCAAGAATTTTATACGCACTATTTAAAAGAACGGAAATCTTTTTAACGTTTTCTTCCTCATAGGTGCAATCAATAGCATCCGAAAGTGCTTTTTTGGTTAAAGCTGTATTTGCAAGATTTTTTGAATATTCACTTACAAGGGGTAAAATATCCTTACTTGCCATATTTACCATTGTACGTGCTTCAATATTGATAAGCTTATTGTAGTTATCAAGCATAATTTCATATCTTGATTCCATTTCCTCACGACTGAATACCTTGTGAGTGGTGAAAAGTTCAACGTTCTTTTCATCAAGATAAGTTTCAAGAGCATCAGGAGTTGTGGGCAAATTAAGAAGCCCTCTCTCCTCAGCCTCTTTAACCCATTTGTCATCATAACCGTTGCCGTTGAAAATGATGTTTTTATGTTCTCTTATAGTTTCGCGGATAAGTGCATTAAGCTCATTTTCAAAATTTGCAGCATTTTCAAGGCGGTCAGCATACTGACGCAAGCTTTCGGCAACTGCGGTATTTATAACGATGTTTGAATCGGATACTGATGCAGATGGGCCAAGCATACGGAACTCAAACTTATTACCTGTAAACGCAAAAGGACTTGTACGATTGCGGTCGGTAGTATCTTTGGGGAATCTGGGCAAAATATGAACACCGATTTTTAACTGTTCTTTTTCTTTGCCTTCATAAGTTGTGCCTTGTACAATAGCATCCAAGATGCCTGAAAGCTCATCACC
>JAZOMK010000242.1:0-3495 GCA_045653985.1 Clostridia bacterium
AAATCAAGGCTCAATACCTTTGATTTTCCTTTAAACAACTTCATAAGCGGAGCCATACACCAATATAAAGGTTTGATTTTGTGCGTATCGCTGTCATCCCAAGTGAACATACCCCACTTGTTGTATTTTGAATCAGTTGTACCGCTTATAAAACGATCATTGATGCTCCAATTTTTTGAATATCCTTCCTTCTCTGAGTGTGCACAGGTGTAAGGATCAGGATAATCGGTATAAGACCAATAAGCCAAAGCAAAAACACCTGCATTTATCGCTGCAAATACCATTTCTGAAAGCATAAGTGCGCAGTAAGCACATTCATAAGGATCTTCGTGATATTTGCAAACGTCGATAGTAACACCGTTGCCGTAAGATAATTGATCTCCTTTTTGAATACCAAACTCCGTTAAAAGCATACGTTTATTATCGTTTTTTATGGCTTTTACTGCATATTCGTTACACTTTTCATAGAAGAAATCATAAAAAGTAAGGTCGTGTATATCGTAGTTGCGCTCGTAAATATGCAATGAGTAATCTTCCGTTATATGCTGCATATTTTCCATTGCCCAGTCGGTAGTAGCCCAGTTTACATATTCGGAAGCATCGGTTGCAAGCAAGCCGATATCTAATCTGCGTTTCTGAAATGCCCTGAAAAGATACTGATGATATTTTTTAAACGTAGGCAAATCAGCCATAAGGTCGCCCCAAGTGCCACACGACATTTCATTTGAATAACAGTAATATCTTAAATGCTTCATACCGTTTTCTTTAAGATATAATAATGTATCGGCAACACGCTCGCAGTATAATTCCATTTCCTCGTCAGAAAAATGCACTTTTCCTTTTGCTCCTGCCAGATAAATAGGGGTGTCGGTAACTTTTTGCATTTTGTTGTAATATTCAATAAAAGAATCCATTGATTCCTTCGTCCAATCGTCATAACCGCCTAAAGTTCTCATAAAACCGGGCGAAATTTCACGATAACATTTGCAAAGAAGCTGTTCAAAATGCTCTTTTTTGATTACGGGATATAAAAGAGCCTCGTTGTTGTGAAAGCCTATACCACCAAAAAATTGTGCATATTTTTCTTTATAAATTTTTATGTTTTCCATGTAGCACCTCAGATATTTATATAATCAAAACCGTAAATTTCAGCAAGACATTGAAGTTCTTTTGTATAATCGCCATCAACAATGGCATAATGCTGTGTAACACCCATTTCAGCAAGTTTTTTGAAGAAATCTTCATTTCTTAATGATGTATGCCTGAAATCGGCATGGGAATAGCTTGCAAGATAATGTTTTGTCTTTAAACATTCAACTGTTGAAAATACCATCTTCATTTTGCCATTACATTCCGACATGTGTAAAATGGTTTTTAACCCTTCAGGGAAAACGTACCAGGCAAAAGGTGCACCTGCATATTTATAGTTGCTTTTTGCAAAACGCGTATCTCTGCCGATTATAACATTTTCAGGCGTTTGTGTGTAATCGTTAGGCCCTGCGTGCCCTGCGGCAAAAATATTGCGCTTTCCGTCAATATAGAAAGGCTCAATGAAGTTCGCATGGTTTCCGGATGTAAGCTTTAAAATGTGTACTGCAAGTCCTGCACCTAAATCACCTTCAGGCACAACTGTTAAAGGCTTTTTGTTTAAAATAGGGGAGAATCCGGGACGCAAGCCTACTTCTTCAAGAAGTGATTTTTCAATATCGTTAAGTACAAGTAAGTCAGTATTTGCATCAAGTGCAACGTTTTCCATACCAATAGTTGCTTTTACTGATTGAAAAAATTTGCTTTCGTCAACGTCGGGTAATACCTGATATTTTGCCTTTAAATTATTTAAGTGCTGAAGTACCTCGTTATCGTCTACTGCATCAATCTGCTTTAAAAGCTCAGGAATCGCTATAAACTTTAATTGTGCGCCAAAAACCTTAAAAATGTTATATGGATCTACGTAAGTTGACCACATTGCTTCGTTGTAGTGGGATAAAAGGCTTATGACCGAGCCTTTTAAACGATTTTTTACCATTGCAGCTCTTGAAAAAATAGAAAGTTCTTCTTTTATTTCTTCCATTGAACCGATAAATACTTTTCTTTGAGAAGGCGCAAATCTTTTTAATGAACCTGAACCCTCAAGAAAACCTACAAGTGAGCCGTATGCTAAAAAGTCAATGAAATCATCTTCGTCAAAGGTGTTTTCGTAATCAATATCATTGCGTACGATAGATGTGTAGAAAATGGGTGTATCGGTAATTTCATTAAGTGCGTTTATCCATGCTTCGTCCTCAGACCAGGATAAAAACAAAACGGTTATCATATCAACGTTTGCTTTTTTAAACTCATTTATAGCACTAAAAGCATCTTCTTTTGCGTAGCATACCTGGGTGCCTTTTACGTTAATAACTTTTGAAAGCTCAGAAACAATATAGGCAGATTCCTGCTGTTTCCTTTCAAAATAAGTTCCTTTTTTAGTGCCTTCGCCTAAATTTTTAAAACGTGGCGAAGTAAAAAACAGTATACCTGATGATGGTAAATTCTCCATACGTAATGTACTCCTTATATTTTTTTATAGAATAACATAAATTTTGATTTTTTAACATTGATAAACTAAGAAAATATTTGTATAAAATCGGAAAATATGTTACCATATATAAGAAGGTGATTGTATGTTATGTTTAGAGAATAATAAGTTTGAGGTCAGAATTGACAGAATAATATTAAAACATAATCCGTTAAATGAATATTATGAAAATTCGCGTTTGTCTGATGGTTTTATCTACTATTTAAAAGGTGGACATCAATTTATTTTTAATGATAATGCTCTTTCTACTAAGGCGGGCGACTTTTTGTATTTGCCATATGGTGCAGAATATAAAAATATTCTTATTGATTACGATACTGAATATTATCAGTTGGATTTTGTATTTTTTGAGAATAACCATCCCATTAGGCTTTTTGAAAAACCGTATATTTTTAACGATGATTCCGTATCTAAAATATTAAAATACGTTTATAGAATTTACGATACTTATAAGGAAAGAAAAACGGCATGTAATCTTTTTTGCGCAAGTGATATAATTAAAATTGCGGCAATATTAAAAAGTGAACGTATAAGCGTCAGCGCTGAAAATGAAGCATATGATAAACTGCGCGCAACACTTGATTATCTTGAAAAATATTATTATCTTGATACTTCGGTAGAGGAATTGGCATCAATGTCATTTATGGGCATTTCAAATATGGAAAAATTGTTTAATAAATATTTTGGTATGTCGCCAACAGCGTACAGAAACAAACTTCGCATTGAACATGCCGCACAAATGCTTTCGGATGGTTATTGTTCAAGCGAAGCCGCTGAAAAAACAGGTTTTTGTGAAGTAGTCAACACTTTGTAGACACAAAAAAGAAAAATTCAACTTGCCTGTTCAATTCTGTATTGAACAGGCG
This sequence comes from Clostridia bacterium, assembly GCA_045653985.1. Lineage (GTDB taxonomy): Bacteria > Bacillota > Clostridia > Christensenellales > QALW01 > UMGS1322. Next base: position 3,445 of record JAZOMK010000242.1, read on the forward strand.
TTTTTCTTTTTAGTTTTCGCACAGGCTTTATATAATTAAAATAATACACAG
>JAZOMK010000243.1:0-10675 GCA_045653985.1 Clostridia bacterium
CATCAGCTTCTGTTTCAACAGTTGTTGTACCACCAAGGTTTGCGCCCCAACCTGTTTTGCCGTTTTCAACATCACCATTAACAACTGCTACCGGTGTAGGTGTAGGTGTGGGTGTAGGTACAGGTGTAGGTGTAGGTGTAGGTGTGGGTGTTGCAAGCTGAATGTCAGGAAGTTCATAAAGCTTTGTCTTTGTATAGTTAGCTGTCTTAGCGGAATCATATACGCCAAAGATTTCGTCATTTTCGTTTGTCTCATAAGGAGCAACTACTACTGATGAACCTGTTTTGAAATCCCAAAGGTCAAAACGAGTCTGAACTGTGCTAAGAGGAGCATAACCTGTAACTTCAACGCCATTGATTGTTGCTTTTGAGTTTTTAACCTTAATAACAATCTGATCATCAATTGTTTTGAATACATAGAATGTAATTGTCTGTAATTTTACAGTTTGTGGTTCCATTGCAGGCTGAGTAGCTCCAGCATGACCTGAGCAACCTAAAGGACAGTCCCAACCGGTTGCAGGGCTATCAGTTGCCTTACGGTTACCACCATAAAGTGTAACACCTGCTTTAATGGAAGTTTCACCATTATTATATACAAGATACTGTCTTGTAATTGTACCCATCTGTACGATGTTAGCAGCATCTAATGCTTCATAGAAGGTTTTATCTATTACATTAACTGCGTCATCTGACCATACAACGTCTTCTTCAGTAAATTTACCTGTACCACCTGTAGGATAGTCAGCAGCTGTACCGCTTGTTGCAACAAGGTCCTTAAGTGCTACAAGCTGGAAGCCTTTAACTACGGGCTTGGGTGTAGGTGTGGGTGTAGGTGTAGGTGTGCCGAATGCAGGAATTTCATCAGCGTAAATAGCAGCTGTGAAATTGCCTTTATTATCACCACTTGTCTGGTGTTGTGCACTAGTACATATCTTAATAGCCTTAGCTGAAAAATCATCATTACCAACAATAAGAGCTTTCTGACCAGCGGTCATTGTGCCTGTTGAGAACTGGAAACGAATTGTAACTTTTGAAAGTGCACAAATAATTGTGCCATCATCCTTAATTACGTTGCCGTTGCCATCAGTCTTAAGGCTGAAGTTTACAACCTGCTTATAGCCGGGAGCAAGTTTGGTTATCTTTGCGCCGGTAATTGTTGTCCAATCATTCTGAAGCATAAATTCACCAGTAATATTTGAATCACCGGTATTGAAGATATCGAATGAGAGATTGATTACATTGTCAACAGCATCATCTTCTGTTACGCCAAGAGTACCTCTCCATAATGGGTAACCTCCTGATGGTAATTCAACAACTGTATATTCAACGCCTCTAAGTTCGCTTTCATGCTTAATTGTAACATCATCCACATAATATGTGAAAGGAGTGCCGGGGTTAGCCCATGAACCATAAGCACCTGCAGTACCATCAAAACGGAGACCGATCTGAGTATCGTTATTAGCCTTTAAGCCATCAATAACTGTCTGAGTAAGGTCAAGTTCAACTGTATATGTTGCCCACTGATCAGTCATTTCAATAGCTTTACCACCGGTATAATAGTTACCTGATGCCTTTGTACCGACAAGCATTGCGTTGAACTTACCGCCCTTGCCTGCTTCAGCTTTTGCGCGGAAGGAAACTGTGTATTTACCGATACCCTTACCATTTAAGAAAGCATCTGCATCCTGAAGGATATAATTTTCGAAAGCATAAGAAACTGAACCTGCAATGCTTGATGAAGGAACAAACTGTGCAATGTGGTTAGTTGCATCATCGGGATCTTCAATAATGTTTACAGTACCGCTGTTCCATGCACGCCAACCGGTTTTGCCGTTTTCAGCATCACCATTGTCAACATATTCTCTGTTAGGAACTTCGTAAACCTTTGTTACAGTAGCCTTACCTTGATTACCAAGGTTGAAAAGAACTGTGCTTTCACCAGCCTTAGGCATAATAACAACTGAAGCATTAGCTTCTGTGTTTTTATCAGCATTAACGCGAAGGTAAACTGTGCTAAGAGGAGCATAGCCTACAACATCGCCATACTTTGATGTGCCAACCTTAACAACAACTTCACCATCGGTAAACTCATAAACCTTAAAGGTTGCTGTAACGGTTGTTGATGTGCCGGCTGATAATGTGATATCTTTCTGACCAAGGCCTTCCCAACCTTCATTGGGAGAATCAGTTGCTTTACGGTTACCACCATAGAAACCAATAGAACCATAGTACGTACCGTTACTATCGTTTATAACCGTAAAGGTGCGGGAGATTGAACCCTGTCTTGTGGTATTACCAGATGTATCATCGTTTGTGTCGCCCCAAACAACGTCAGCAGCTGTGAAGTTAGCTTTTGCACGTGGATATGACGTAGCTGTAAGAGCTTCAGTTGCTGTAATCTTAACACCAATGGGTTCTTGTGCTTCTTCTGCATTAGCAACAACGAATGATACCATGCTTACGCAGGAGATAATCATTGATAATGCAAGAATAAGACTTAAAAACTTTTTCATAGAATATCTTTCCTTTCTAAAATAATTTGTATATTTATATACGCTACTATTGTACCAATTTATGCGTTGTTTGTCAATGGTTTATTAAAATTTTTTCACATTTTTAATTGATTTTTTGCATTATTTGTTACAATTCTGTTAAAGCACAACATATTGTGCCCCTTCGACTATTTTTTATAGCATATATGCACATATATGCACATATTTTTTTTGTGTTTTTTATTGTATTTTAATGTGATTTGTGAACAAAAATTAAATATGGCTCCCTCTGACGTGTGAGGTGGCTTTTTGTGTAGCAAAAAGACGGAGGGAGAGATTCCCCCCCACACAGTAATTGCGTAATTCTTCTCTCCCTCAGTTGGGGGGGAATGGAAATAAAAAAACAGAGCGTGTAACCACGCCCTGCTTTATACGTTAATGCTAAATTACTTAAGTGTAACTGTTGCGCCAACTTCTTCAAGCTTAGCTTTAAGAGCTTCTGCTTCGTCCTTAGCTGCGCCTTCTTTAAGAGCTTTGGGAGCTGCTTCAACAAGGTCCTTAGCATCTTTAAGGCCAAGACCAAGAGCTTCCTTAACAGCCTTGATAACGTCAAGCTTCTTGTCGCCAAAGGATTCAAGAATAACGTCAAATTCTGTCTTTTCTTCAGCTGCTGCGCCGCCTGCTGCGCCACCTGCTACCATTACGGGAGCTGCTGCTGATACACCAAATTCTTCCTCAAGCATTGTTACTAATTCAGCGATTTCAAGGAGAGTCTTCTCTTTGAGTGCTGCAACGATTTCTGCATTTGTCATTTTAATTTTCCTCCAATTTTTTTAAAAATTATGCTTCCATTTTTTCTTTGATTGCATTAAGTGCATAAGCAAGATTACGCACATTGCCCTGAAGTGTCCAGATAAGCTGAACAATAAGAGCGTCTTTTCCGGGGAGCTTTGCAAGAGCTTCCTCTTCTTGAACAGTTGTTACTTTACCGTCCATGTAGCCGCACTTGATAGTGCATTTTTCGGTTGATTTGCCGAACTCATAGAGAATCTTTGAAGGTGCTACAACATCGTCATATGAGAATGCGAAAGCGTTTGTGCCTTCAAGAAAAGCATCCCATCCTTCAATGCCGAGTTCCTTACAAGCTCTTGCAACAAGTGTGTTCTTATAAACTTTATAATCAACACCTGCAGCACGACAATCAGAACGAAGTTTGGTGATTTCTTCAACGTTTACGCCTGTGTAATCAACCATTACAACGTGTGTTGCCTTTGAAAGCTTTTCTTTGATCTCTTCATACAGAGCTATTTTGGCTTCCTTATTAACTGACATTTTTTAACCTCCGTACTTATTCAAAAAAACAACCCCCGCATAGACATACGGGGGTTTGAAAATTTTATTTTTTCACACTTCCTCGGCAGGATATTTAGGCAATTACTTGCACCTGCTGTCTACGGTTAGCAGAGATTATTTAATTGTAAAATTATTATATAACGCTTTTAAAATTCTGTCAAGCAGAAATTAAGCATTAAACTTTAAGCCGTTTACCTTGATGCCAGGGCCCATTGTGCTGGAAATTACTACTGACTTAAGATATACGCCCTTTGCTGCTGCGGGCTTTGCTTTTACAACTGCGTCCATAAGAACTTTTACGTTGTCATTAAGCTTGTCTGCACCGAAGCTTGCTTTACCAACGGGTACGTGAATGATGTTGGTTTTGTCAACACGGTATTCAACCTTACCTGCTTTAATATCGGTAACTGCCTTAGCAACGTCCATTGTAACGGTACCGCTCTTGGGGTTAGGCATAAGACCTTTAGGACCAAGAACCTTACCAAGACGACCAAGAAGGCCCATCATGTCGGGTGTACAAACGATTACGTCATAATCAAACCAGTTTTCGGTCTGAATCTTCTGTACCATTTCTTCTGCACCAACGAAATCAGCACCTGCAGCCTGAGCAGCATCTGCCTTTTCGCCCTTAGCAATTACAAGAACGCGAGCTGTTTTACCTGTGCCGTGAGGAAGAACTACTACGCCACGAACCTGCTGGTCAGCCTGACGTGAGTCAACACCTAAACGGATTGAAAGTTCAACAGTTTCATCAAACTTTGCCTTTGCTGTCTGTACGCAAAGTGCAATAGCTTCTTCGGGATCATATAATTTTGTGGTATCGATAAGCTTTACGCTATCCTGATATTTTTTTCCTCTTTTCATCTTCTATACCTCTCCTTAGTCTACTACCGTAACACCCATGCTACGAGCTGTACCTGCTATCATTGCCATAGCAGCTTCTACATTTGCAGCGTTAAGGTCGGGCATTTTAAGCTCAGCAATTTCTTTAAGCTGTGCTTTGGTGATCTGAGCAACTTTTGTTTTGTTGGGTACGCCTGAACCACTCTCAATTTTGCAAGCCTTCTTAATAAGAACTGCTGCAGGGGGAGTTTTGGTGATGAATGAGAATGATCTGTCCTGATAAATTGTAATTACGCAGGGGATAGTCATTCCTGTGTCTTTGGCTGTACGTTCATTGAATTCTTTGCAGAAACCTGCGATGTTGATACCGTGAGGGCCGAGTACGGAACCTACCGGAGGAGCCGGTGTAGCCTTACCTGCAGTGATCTGCAATTTTACGATACCTGTAATCTTTTTAGCCATAATTACACCTCCTCAATAAAGTGCATGTGGTTTTGCGAGTGCATTAGAAAAAATTTTACACTCTCCCACCCCATCTGCCTTAGCTATGACAGACAGTATATAATGACGCATTTTTTGCGAAATTATACTTTTTTAACCTGGATAAAGTCAAGCTCAATGATGCTTTCGCGATTAAACATTGATACCTTGATTTTAACCTTTTGCCTTGCGGTGTCAACTTCTTCTGCGACACCTTGCTGATTTTCAAAGGGACCTGATACAATGTCAACAATATCGCCAACTGCAATATCGGTTTTAACACGTACGTTTTCAAGGCCCATACGGCGAACTTCCTCATTAGTTAAAGGAATGGGCGTTTTTGAACCGGGACTTAAAAAGCCGGTTACGCCACGGGTATTACGAATAAGGTAAAGCGTTTGTTTGGTTAAAATCATTTTAATCATAACATATGTGGGGAACAACTTGCGCTGTACCACTTTACGCTTTTCGTTCTTAACTTCCATAACTTCTTCAATGGGAATTTTAACCTCAAAGATGTAATCCTGGAGGCTCATATTCGTAACCATTTTCTGAATGCTGTCAAGAACCTTATTCTCGTAGCCTGAATAGGTATGGATTATATACCATTTACCTTCATTTTCCTGAATATTACTCATTAAACGACGCCTCCGATATTAAATGTTAAACCAGCTGTTTAACAATTCCGGAAGACCGCCTTCAGACTTTGTAATAACCTTAATAAGTTCAGTTACGCCAATGTCCATTACTGCCAGAAGCGCTGAGCAAACCACTACAAATAAAAGTACGCAAGCTGCATATGTGCGCAAATCTGCCTTTGTAGGCCAGCTAACCTTTTTAAGCTCGGATACCATTTCGCCAAAGCGATTTCTCCTACGCTTTTTTTCTTTTTTCTTTTCAGTCTTAACTGTTTTTTCAGCTACAGACTTTTCTTTATTTTCTGACATTTTTTATCACACCTTTTATAAAATAAGAAAATTACTTTGTTTCCTTGTGCAAGGTATGCTTCTTGCAGAATCTGCAATACTTCTGAAGCTCGATACGTTCTGCGTTGTTCTTCTTGTTTTTCATTGTATCGTAATTTCTATTCTTGCACTCTGTACAAGCAAGAGTAATTTTTGTTCTCTGTCCAACTGCCATCTTAAGCACCTCCCAAAAATAAAACAAACTGCTCCAATGTTAAGCCTTAAAAGAATATCACATTTTTTTCGGTCTGTCAAACGATATTTGCGTTTTTTTGTAATTTTTTTTATTTTCTCTTTTTTATACGTGATATTGCCTTACGAAGCTTCTTTCTTGATTGTTCTGCGATTGTAAAAAGTTTATGCCAGAAAGGTTTTATCATAAGGTCAAATTCACCTATCATTTCAGTTGCTTCACCCGCAAAACCTTTCTTAAACTTATAAAGACCGTAAATAGGATTGTTTTCATCCTCAATGATTCCCGGTACACCGCGAAGGTCATATACCGTACAGCCGTTTTCCAAGCTCCAGCGAATCATCTCCCACTGTATGAGATAGTTGGGCATATGGTTGCGGAACTTATTGCCTGATGCGCCGTAAAGGTAAAGACACTTGTTGCCGTAAAGACCTGCCATTGTACCTGAAACACATTCCATATGTTCTTCATCATCACCTGCATAAGCAAGGAAGATTCTGCAATATTCGCCTAAAACGTCATACATACGATAGAAATAATCAATATCCCTTATAACGAAGCCGTCGCGTTCACCTGTTGTTTGCATAAGCTCAAAGAATTTGGGGATATCCTCACGTGTGCCGATTTTAATCTGTACACCCTTTTTCTTTGCTACCTTAATATTATAACGTGTTTTATGATGGAAACCTGCAAGAAGATCCTCCTCGGTTTTATCCTTTAAGTCAACACGCATTAAAAATCTTGCCTGAACGCCCTCAAGGTTATAATAATTGTTTTTGAGTTTATAGCCAAGTTCTTTCATATACTCAGCATACTCAGTATCGGTTGCAACGGTATCGGTATCTATTTTTAAGGTCATAGCCTTATACTTCTTTGCGATTTCCTTTGCACCGTCAGTAAGTTTTTTAAGAACCTCTTTATTATGTAAATCACAGATAGGTCCGCGGGGCGCATACATAAAGGTGCATGGGAACATGGGGATTTTTCTTATAAGAATACTTAAAGTACCCTCGATTTTGCCATTTTCATCCCTTACAATAACAAATTCATTTATCCATTGTGATTTTACTTTACCCCACTCAACTGATTGCAGAATATGGCTACGCTCATGATTTTTAGTAAATTCGGTATACTCTTTAAAAAGCTCGTCTGTCATCTTCATAAATTAGTCCTCCCTGGTAATTTTAAGTTCTGATAAAAGTTCTTCTTCTTTTGCGCGCATTTCCTGTTTTTCGTTATCTTCCATATGATCATAACCGAGCAAATGAAGCATGCCGTGTATCAAAAGATATGCCGCTTCGCGCTTTTCGCTGTGTCCGTACTCTTCTGCCTGTTCTTTAAGTCTGGGAAGACTTATTATAATATCACCAAGCATTATGCAACCCGTATCGGGATTTTCAAAAGGTTCTTCGCCAAGACGCACGTCCCACAAAGGAAAGGAAAGCACGTCCGTTTCGCTGTCTATTCCTCTATGCTCATTATTTATCTGGCGGATAGTTTCGCCATCGGTAAGAGTTACCGTTACTTCAAAATCACTATGCCCTAACATTTTTTCGCCGCTGAAAACTGCAACGTTTTCAAGAAGCTCACAAAATTCACAGCTTTCGCCTGAGCCGATATCATCTATAATCTCAACCATTTATTTTTTCTCCTGACCATTGTCATATTTTATTCTTGTATGATATACTGCCGTTAACGTATTTAAGAAAGAAGTTTTTAATACATTTATATCTTTAAGTGTAAGTTCACAGTTGTCAAGTTCACCTGCATCCATACGTGCTTTGAACATTTTTTCAATCTGCGCCTTTATGGAATCGTGTGTCTTTTCATCCATAGACCTTACTGAAGCCTCAATGCAGTCAGCAAGCATAATGATACCTGCAACTTTGGTCTGGGGGCTTGGGCCCGGATAGCAGAAATCTTCTATCTTTGTATTGCGGTCAAGCTCACGCGCTTTATTATAGAAATACATTACTGCAGAAGTACCGTGATGTTCTCTTATTATATCAATAATTTCGCGGGGGAGCTTATTTGCCCTTGCAATATGAACACCCTCGGTAATATGTGAGAATATCATTTTTGCACTTTCGTTAGGGCTAAGAGAATTATGGAAATTCTTTGATTCTGCCGTCTGGTTTTCTGTATAACATTCAGGACAACGTATTTTGCCGATATCGTGATAAAGTGCGCCAACCTTTGCAAGCATTGGGTTTGCACCAATATCCTTTGCGCCGTTTTCAGCCATTTCAGCAACGGTAGTTGAATGTTGATACGTGCCGGGAATTTCTATACTTATTTTTCTTAAAAGATCGCTTGATGAGTTTGAAAGCTCAAGAAGTTTTGATTGCGTAAGAAGCCCGAACATACTTTCCCAGAATGAAAGTGATGCCGCTGAGAAAATCGCCGCAACAACGCCGCCTGCAAGACCATATGCCGCAGTCTTTAAGCAACTTGAAATACCGCTGCCTGCAATCCACATAACAGCAAAGGAAGTTACCATTGCAACCACGCCCGCAACAACACCGGGAATAAGCATTTTTGTACGCGTTGAATTTGTGCTGCTACTTTTGCAGGTATAAATTGCAGCCATACCGCCCGTTATTGATGAAATCATAATAGGCATAGCTTCAATGGTAAATACGCCTGATTCATCAGAAATAAACAACACAAGAATTACCGACATTATAGTATTTATAACAAGTGCAAGATGTTCATCAAAAAGCATTGCTATAATAATTGTACCGATGGCGGCATTCATCATTTTTTCCCAATTAGCACTCTTAAATAAAAGTGAGATAACTATGGTTACTAAGAAAAGTATACACAAAAGGAATATCTTTTTAGGTTGTGCTACCAACTTTCTGTCAAAAATCCAGATATAGAAGGCAACAACTATAAGAAGAACAATCACAAGCCCTACTGAACCTACTACAAAAGGATAAGCAAAGCCACTTTCTTCAAGCAAATGCAGTTCGTTAAGAATTGCAATATCGTCTTCCGTTATATATTCGCCAACATCAACAATAACTTGATCTCTGTATATTTTTACCGTTTCAACCTTTTGCAAGGCTTCATTTTTTGCAATTTCCGTTTTTTCTTCATCAAGGAAGTTATTTGCAACAATAAAATCATTATCAGCTATTGCATCAGCAAGGATAGCCATCAATGCTTTATCGCCTATAACGTCGCTATTATTGATTTTGCGGATCAATTCATCTTTAACGTAAGAAACTTCTTCTGCCTTGATGCCTCTGGTTAAAATAATGTTAAATTCATCATTAAACCACTTTTGAAGCTTTTGGATGTCTGCTTTACTGCTGTTAAGTACCGTTAAAACTTTTTCTTCCTTCTGATACTTTTCGCCTTTTAAGAAGGTAAGTTCCCTGATATTATCATCCTTATCAATCTGGCTGTACTCAACCTTATAGTCTTCAAAAATATCAATGCCTACGCGCTTTTCTTCGCCATATTCAGCAACCTTAATTAAAGCTGAGAACACGTCACTTTCAAAGGAAACACGCATTTTATTTGATATACTTTCATCCTTAGTATATTCAGCAATGCCTATAACAGCTTCTTCTTTTGCCTTTCTTGTTGCTTCAGGATCAACCGCTTCAGCTGTTGCCACAATCTTTTCCTGTGCAATATCGCCTACTGCTACTGAATATTTATCAGGTATAATTTCAAGCCATACCATTGCAACTACGGCAGCACACGTTATAAGGGCGTAAAAAATTGACAACACCGCTCTTCTTTGTTGCGCGCGGTACTTTTTTCTTACGTCTTTACCTAAACTCTTTTTTCTGTCACGTTTTTGTGCCATAATTATTACCTCGTTTTTTCATTGCCTTTGTCATAGGCTTTTATAATGTTCATAACTATCTCATGCCTTACAACGTCTTTTGCGCTAAGGTGGCATATCTGAAGCTTGTCTATCCCGCCTAAAATGCTTATTGCGTGTTTAAGACCGCTCGTCTTACCTTGCGGAAGGTCTATCTGAGTTAAGTCGCCCGTAATAACCATTTTTGAGCCTTCACCAAGACGGGTTAAAAACATTTTCATTTGTTCAATGGTAGTATTTTGTGCTTCATCAAGAATAATGTAAGCATCGTTTAAAGTTCTGCCACGCATATATGCTAAAGGCGCAACTTCAATAACACCGCGTTCCCAAAGCTTCTGATAGGCTTCAACGCCCATCATTTCATATATAGCATCGTAAAGCGGCCTTAAATAAGGATCAACCTTCTGTTGAAGGTCGGCGGGCAAGAAGCCTAACTTCTCACCTGCTTCAACAGCAGGACGAGTAAGGATAATTTTTGAAATTTCTTTATTTTTAAATGGCATTACCGC
>JAZOMK010000244.1:0-2271 GCA_045653985.1 Clostridia bacterium
ACGCCTATAAATATAGTATATCTTACAAACAATAGCACTGAACACGTTGCAATAGCCAAGCAGATTCAGGCTGATTTTGATACACTTGGAATTTCAATGACAATCCGTCCTCTTGAAGGGTATACGTTTCTTCAAGAACGCAAGGAAGGTAATTATGATTTAGTCAGAGACGGTTGGTATGCTGATTTCAGTGATCCCATAAATATACTTGAATTATTCACAACGACCTCCGAAAAAAATCATTGCCACTTTGGTTAAGAAAAAATTAAGCACCGCAAAAAAGCGGTGCTTTAATTTTTAACCTACGTAATTATAACCAGCCTCAAGAGCTTTCATATTCATTTCAACAAGTTCAGGCTTTTTAGCAGGAACAAGTTTCTTAACGGTATCAATCATATTTTCAAAAGAAAAGATACCCGTTTCTTTAAGCATTTTGCCGATTAAAATCATATTTGCAAGTGTTGGTACACCAGCATCTATTGCCATTTGTGTGGCAGGAATGTAGTAAGCATCAACATCGGTACGCTTAACTTCTCTTGCAATAAGAGTGCTGTCAACAAAGATTTTACCACCTGCAACAGCATCATCTTCATACTTATCAAGTGAAGGAAGGTTCATTACAATAAGGATATCAGGATTTGATACGATAGGTGAACCAACGGGTTCATCGCTTAAAATAACGCCACAGCTTGCTGTACCACCACGCATTTCAGGACCATATGAAGGTAACCAACTTACCTCTTTATCTTCCACAAGACCTTTAAATGCTAAGAATTTACCTGCAAAGAGGACACCCTGTCCACCGAAGCCTGCAATAAGAGTTTGTGCTGTCATTATATTAGTCCTCCTTCTTTGCGCTTCTGTCCTTATATACACCTAAGGGATAATAAGGAAGCATATTGTCTTCTAACCATTTAAGAGCATTTGAAGGCGTCATGCCCCAGTTTGTAGGGCAGGAAGAAACAACTTCAATCAATGAGAAGCCTTTGCCTTCAACCTGATTTTTAAATGCCTTTAAAATAGCTTTTTTAGCGTTTTTAACGTTCTTAACGTTATTAACTGCAACGCGTTCAATATATTCAGGACCATCAAGTGATGAAAGCAACTCAGCAACTTTAATGGGATAACCCTGATTATTAAGATCTCTACCATAAGGCGAGGTCTGTGTTACCTGACCGGGAAGTGATGTGGGTGCCATCTGGCCACCTGTCATACCGTAAATAGCGTTATTTACGAAAATAATTGTTATATTTTCATTTCTTGTTGCAGCATGAACTGTTTCTGCCATACCGATAGAAGCAAGGTCGCCATCGCCTTGATATGTGAAAATAATATTTTCAGGCATCGCACGTTTAAGACCTGTTGCAATTGCAGGAGCTCTACCATGAGCAGCTTCTACCATATCACAAGCAAAATAATCATAAGCCATAACAGCGCAGCCAACGGGAGCAACACCGATACATTTGCCTTCAATCTGAAGTTCATCAATAGCTTCAGCAACAAGGCGATGGATTATACCGTGTGTACAACCCGGGCAATAATGAAAAGGAGCATCTGTAAGTGCATGGGGTTTATCAAAAACTTTCATTATTTATTCTCCTTTACAAGATTTTCGATGGATTCAAGTACCTGCTCAGGTGAAGGAATCATACCACCCGCTCTGTTGCAGAGTACTACGGGTTTCTTATATTCAACTGAAGCTCTGATGTCTTCAATCATCTGACCCATTGAAAGCTCAACGCTGATGAATGTGTTTACCTTATCAGCGGCAGCCTTGAATGCCTTAGTGGGGAAGGGCCAGAGTGTGATAGGTCTGATCATACCTACCTTGATGCCTTCTGCTCTTGCCATAGCAATTGCATTCTTAGCAACACGAGCTGCAATACCGAATGCACTTACACAGATTTCTGCATCTTCCATCATGTATTCTTCATACATAACTTCGTTTTCTTCGATAGTCTTATACTTCTCAAATCTTGCGAAGTTGAGCTTTTCAAGTTCATCGGATACAAGTGAAAGTGAATTGATGATATTGTGCTTTCTTTCACACTTTGTACCTGTTACAGCCCATGACTTGTCGTATGACTCGACCTGAGCTTCTTCGAGTGAAACAGGCTCCATCATCTGACCCATAGTACCGTCAGCAAGAATCATTGAAGTCATTCTGTATTTATCAGCAAGATCAAAGCCCTTAATTGTGAGTGATGCCATTTCCTGAACAGATGAGGGCGCAAGAACAATCATCTTGAAGTCGCCGTGTGCAGCGCCTTT
>JAZOMK010000245.1:0-3130 GCA_045653985.1 Clostridia bacterium
TTCCCTTACATTGCATATATACCCGAAAACATAAGCGCAAATCCTGCAGTAATTTTCCAACTTCACGGCGCAGGTGAAAGAGGTTACGGCAAAGAAGATTTAGATAAAGTGCTTATACATGGTTTTCCTAACGTTGTAAACGATGAAAACTTAAAGGACACAATTCTCGTAATGCCCCAATGCCCCTCAAACTCATTTTGGGTAGCAAAAATTGAAAGTTTAGGCAAATTCTTTGATGAAATCTTTGAAGAATATTCCATTGACAAAACAAGAGTTTATCTTTGCGGGTTAAGCATGGGCGGCTACGGCACGTGGTACACCGCAATGGCATATCCTAACCTTTTTACGGCTATTGCACCTTGTTGCGGTGGCGGTATGGCGTGGAATTTTGGCGTACTTAAAATGCCGATATGGGCATTCCACGGTGCTGACGATCAGGTAGTTTTACCTGAAAACACTCTTGAAATGGCGCGCAAATTAGAAATTGCAAATCCCACATTCCGTTACACCATCTATGAAAACACAGGACACAACGCTTGGACAAAGGCCTTTACCGAAGACTTGTTAAATTGGTTCTACCAACAAAAGAGGTAATATTTACCTCGGAGGTTTTACACAATGGACGAAATATCACAAAAAGCCTTAAAAATAAGCAGGCTTATGTATATAGCAGAAGCCACCCTTGAATATTTCATTTCACTTCTTGTTTCAGGCTCGTTCCTTGCAACCATTACAAAAGAAATAGGTTTTTCAGACAGTTTAACCGGTATCCTTTCCTCATTGGTTTCATTGGGTTGTTTGTTTCAGCTTTTCTCTTTATCAATAAAGCGAACAAAGGTAAAGTCGTTTGTAATTACATTTAGTATAATAAATCAGTTGATTTTTATGTTGCTATACGTAATACCGTTGATAAATATTCCAAGAGCAATAAAAATCACGTTATTTATAATTTCAGTTTTATCTGCGTACCTTATATACAACATAGCCCATCCCAAGAAAACCATATGGCTGATGTCATTGATTGAGGACCGACACCGCGGTAGTTTTACTGCAAATAAAGAAATAGTATCATTGGCTACGGGCATTGCCTTCTCCCTGGGTATGGGTGCTGTAATTGACCATTTTACCGAAGCCGGGCAAACAAGGATTGCTTTTACCTTATCAGCCATTGTAATCTTTATTCTTATGGTGTTACACTCCGTTTCCCTTATTTTTACGGTGGAAGTTGAAACACCACAAAGGCAGAAAAAGAAATTTAGCGAAACTTTCTTGGAACTCATAAAAAACAAAAAGTTATTGCATGTATGCGTTATTCTGATGCTTTATTATATGGCAACCTATATTTCGACGCCTTTTTACGGCTCGTATAAAATCAGCGAAATGGGTTTAAGCCTTACATTTATTTCAGCGATAACAATGTGCGGTAGTATTTCAAGAATAGGCGCTTCAAAATTCTGGGGAAAATATGCTGATAAATTTTCATTTGCATCAATGATAGAAAAATGTTTTATCGTACTATCAATAGCACAAATTTGCGTTGTTTTCGCTTCCCCCGAAATCGGAAAATTTATGTTTATACTTTTCCATATCTTTTATGGTATAGCTCACGGCGGAATCAATAGCGCACTTACAAACCTTATTTTTGATTACGTGCCAAGTGAAAAACGTGCCAACTCCTTAGCAATTACTCAGGCACTTGCAGGGCTTACGGGATTTTTAACAACGCTTATAATTAGTCCGCTGATTACATATATACAATCAAGCGGAAACAAGATTTTCGGCATACCCATTTATGCCCAGCAATTTATAACGATACTTGCTTTTATATTTACAATTTCAGCAATTATTTATACAAGACGTTTTCTTATAACAAAAAAGCGGTGAACCAAAATTCACCGCTTTAATTATTTTTTGCTACTTAAACAGATATCTGAAATAGTCGTTTTCAAGAACAAGCTCACAATATAGCAATTTATTTCTTACTACTGCTTTAACGCTGTCAACGTAGCCATCAGGAACTTCTACGCCTTCATTGGGAATAAACTTACCTTTATTGGCATAGTAAGTACCATAATTGGTTTTCCAATCATAGGATGCGTTAAACACAAGTGCTTCGGTATCAGAGAAAACGTCTCTGCCGGGGAACAAACGTGAATCATACTCAGTACCGAACAAGTTTGAAAGTGTAGGAAGAATATCCATACTGGATGTTGGCGAAGATACAACTATAGGCTCAGAATCCTCTAAGCAACCACTCCAGATAATCAATGCTGAATGGTCGCGCTGGAATGAGGTTGTAACGTTATAGCCGTATAACTCTGATAATTTAGGCATCTGTCCTAACTTTGCATCATCATCCAAACCATATGGGAAGTGGTCAGCCGCAATGCAAATTACAGTATCATCAGCAATGCCCTTTTCTTCAAGCATAGCAACTGTTTGTGCCATTGCGTCTTCAAAATCAAGGTTTGCGGCAATATAGCCTTTAACTTCATCAGAATAAGGAAGATCCTTAACCCTGTTCCAATGCTTTGAAGTCATGCTGTTGCCTGAACGTGTATAGGCGCTGTGTCCGCTTACTGACATATAGTAAACGTTAAAGGGTTGGTTATCAATATAGGTAGGAAGTGTGCCTGCAAACATTTCAGCATCACTTTGAGGCCATACGTTTTTAACGTACTTTTCCATACCGTTACCGTAGCCCATAAAGCCATCGGAGTAGCCTAAATTAACGTGGGTTTTGTTGCGGTCATAGAAAGTATAGCTGTTGTTGTGGAATGCTTTACCGTAATATCCTAAACGGTTAAGCTGGCTGCCGATAGTCATATAGTTATAATGGGAAGCCGTCTTTTTAAAGGATGAACCGCCTGCAGTAGGTATCATACCGAAAACGTTAAGATATTCACCACCCGTAGTGCCTGAGCCATTTGGCTGATAATAATCAGTAAACTGAATGCCCTTATTTGCAAGGCGATATAACGTAGGTGTCAATACAGGGTCAATCAATTCAGCCGAGAATGCTTCAGCAGTAATAAAGATAAGGTTTTTGCCCTTAAACATACCGGTATACTGGTTTTCCTTAGCAGGTGTAACCGATGAAACGTATTTATTTATTTTCTGGATATTTGCA
>JAZOMK010000246.1:0-2356 GCA_045653985.1 Clostridia bacterium
GCCTGCTTCAAACTGTGGTTTAACTAATGTAATCGCAACACCATCATCATTAAGGCATGAAAACATAGCTTCATAAATTTCAGTTTGTGAAATAAAAGAAACATCCATTACAGCAATATCTTTCTTACCACCTATTAACTCCGGTTTAAGATTTTTTGCATTAAATTTTTCAATAAGTGTTACTCTTTCATCCCGAATCAGACTTTCGTGCATCTGACCACATCCGACATCGACAGCAACAACATTTTTTACGCCATATTTTAATAAACATTGCGTAAAACCGCCCGTTGAAGCACCAATATCAAGAGCTTCCATCATATTAATATTAATATGAAATGTATTTAACGCGGCCTCTAATTTTAAGCCACCCCTGCCAACGTAACCTATTGAATCAAAAACCTCAATAATATCATTTTCAGAAACATCAAAAGACGCTTTTGAAATAATAACACCATTGACTTTTACATTATCGCTATCAATAAGTTGCGCAGCACGACTTCTTGATTGAACAAGACCTCTTTCAAAAACTGCTTTATCTAATCTCATTTTTTAATCTTTTAATTATAGTTTCTGCATCAATTCCGTTATCAATAAATTGTTCTTTTATAGAACCAACCTTTACAAAATCATCTTTTAAGCAAAAACTACACGCATCCACTTTAATATTTAACGAAGAATAAAAACTCAATATTCCCTCAAAAAGTCCACCTTGAGAAACGTTATCTTCAATAACACAAATCTTTTTATCTTTTATTTCCAAAAGAACCTCACTATCAAGGGGTTTTAAAGATCTTGCATCAACTAAGGACATTTGAAGTTTTTTTGAAACTTCTTTAGCAACCGTAAGCGAAGCGCCAAAGGATATGATAGTGCCGTTATTTTCTCTCGAAATATAATCCCACGTCGGTTTTTCGAAAGGTATTTCTCCCGAAACGTCTTCTGTCGCACCTTTAGGATATCTTATAGCTGTAGGAACAGCTGATTTAACTGAATATTCAAGCATCCTCTTAAATTCATTGGCATCACGAGGTTCTAAAACAGTCAAGCCAGGCATTGAACGTAAAAATGCAAGATCATATATTCCTTGATGTGTTGGCCCGTCCTCACCACTTAATCCTGCATGATCAACACATATCGTTACAGGAACATTTTGCAAACAAATGTCATGAAAAATCTGATCAAAGCCACGCTGAAGGAAAGTTGAATATATAACAACAACCGGTTTTAAACCACCTTTTGCAAGTCCACCGGCCATTGCTATTGCATGCTGTTCTGCAATGCCCGTATCATAAAAATTATCTTGATATTTTTGCGAAAATTCAAGCAATCCGGTATTATACGTCATTCCGGCAGTAATGGCACAAATCGTAGAATCATTTTCTCTAAGTTCACATAATTTTTCACTTAATGCTTTATTAAAACTAAGATTATTATTTACAACCGAAACATTTTTTGTTTTAGGAGAAACGCCATGAAATTTCTCAGGGTTATTTTCTGCATCAGCATAGCCTTTCCCTTTGACTGTTTTGGTATGAATTATAACAGGCCCCTTATGATCTTTAGCGCGGGAAAAGATATCAATTAAATCTTTAATTGAATGTCCATCAATAGGCCCAAGATACGTTATATCCATTGCCTCAAAGATGTTTTCGCCAATAAGAAGATATCTTAAAGTATTTCTTAAATGGGCAAAAAAACCTGATATTTTTCCAGACTTATTGATTTTGTCAAGAAAGTTTTTAAAACTATTTTTACTTGCAATATATTTTTTTGCAGAACGTAATTTAGTAAAGTTAGCAGACAATGCACCAACGTTTTTTGATATTGACATTTCATTATCATTCAAAACAATAATTAAATCCGTTTTAGGATCTGAACCTGCATCATTCAATGCCTCAAGGGCCATTCCGCCACCAATAGCGCCATCACCTATTACCGCTACAACCTTATATTTTTCGTTTTTAAGATCGCGAGCCCTTGCTAACCCTAATGCGGCAGATATCGACGTCGAAGAGTGTCCTGAATCAAAAACATCATAATCGCTTTCATTGTGCGAAGGAAATCCACTTACGCCATCTTTCATTCTTAACGTTGAAAAAGCATCTTTTCTACCCGTTAAAAGTTTATGCGTATAAGCCTGATGCCCTACATCAAAAACAAATTTATCTTCAGGCATATCAAACACATAATGAAGTGCAATGGTTAATTCAACAGTACCGAGATTTGAAGCTAAATGTCCGCCATTATTAAGTGTGGTTTCAACAATTACTTTGCGCACTTCTTCGGCGAGAGTTTCCAACTCACATATATTCAATTTTTTTAAATCTTTTGGATTATTTATTTTATCAAGGATAAA
>JAZOMK010000247.1:0-17088 GCA_045653985.1 Clostridia bacterium
TAATCAAGGAAGGCTATGATGCCGACATCTGCGTTTTTGATGATAATATCAACATTAAAAACGTATTTGTAAATGGTGTAAAGAGAGTATAATGAAGAAAGCACTTGCTTTAGGGCAAGTGCTTTAACTTTTAAATTTTACAACTTACTTCAATATCTTTTTCAAAATATGCTGTGTTATCGGGAAGAATGATTCTTACCTTTTCAGGTGCGTTGACTTTTAAAGTGAACGTGCCGTTTTCTTTTTTCCACTTAACGTCGATTTTTCCGATAGGCGACATAACAGTTCCTTCAGCAAAATCGTTGGCGTAAACGTAAGGCTTAACGATAACCGAATTTACTGTAGGCTTAACACCTAAAATGCAAGCTGCAAATTCGTAAATGGGAACGGAGCTCCAAGCATGGCAATCACTGCGATTACCGCAGGCAGATTCGATCCAAGTTGTGCAGTGCATATCAAGCATCTTGCGCCATTCGTCAAGCATCTCGTAAGCAAGACTATAAAGATTTGCTTTTTCATATGCCCTAAATACAAAATACATCATTGAGTATGAGCATACGGGCATTGTTTTTTTAATGTATGCTAAATTATATGCACGTTTAAGCAGGTCAGTTGCGTCATTTCCTGTTACAACGTCAGCCAATACTGCCCAGATTTGTGAATGAAGGCTGTAAATAGGCTCTTCGTAATCCCTAAACATCTTTTTATCTTCATCATAGAAGTATGCTTTTGCGTTGATGCGAAGGGCTTGTGCCTTTTCTTTATATTCCTCAGCTAAACCGCGTCTGCCAACAAATTCAGCCATTTCAGCGGCATTTTCGTAAGCAAGAATAAGCATAAATGAGTAAACTGCAATACTGCCTGTGTGGGTAGGCACACCGCCACTCCAGATAGAAACCCAGTCAATATAATTCCAGTTGCCTAAAACGCCAACTACACCGTTTTTCTGTCTTTTTTCGAAGTAGCGCAGAACACCGTCAGCAACGGGAAGCAGGTCAGCAATTCTTTCCTTATCCCTTTCGTAAAGCATATGGTCGTGAAGCATATAAATATAATGTAAACCAAAGCCGGGGATGCGCTGTTTTCTTATTGATGGTGTACGTGCAGGAATCATTCCGTCAGGGAATCTGCCTTCGTTAAAGTCGTTGATACACTTAATAATAAGGCGCTTATCATCAGTTAAATGCCTTAAATAAAGTGCCTGAAGGCGAGAGTCCATAACGTACTGCAACTGCTCATAATATGGGCAATCCTCAAAGGAATCGTGCATACAGTTATTTAACGTGCGGATGCTTACTTCCCAGATTTTTTCAGAATCTTTATCCGATGAAACGAACTTACTCTCGTTATTTAAGGGGTAGTTCATATTAAAGAATTTAATGTCAGATAAAGTTGCTTCGCCCTCGATTTTAACTTCAATAAAGCGGAAGCATTGCCAGAAGAAGGTTTCAAAAACCTGCTCAGAACCATCAAGAATAATAACGTCAAAGGAGCCGCGGATAATGCCGCTTTCGTCATCGCGGATGCCGCGGTAGAAAGTGCCGTCTTCCCGTGGTTGCCAATAGGTTTCTGAATATGTTAATGTAAGCTTTGTGCCTTTTGTGCCTTTAACCTTAAACTGTACCGCGCCCGTTGAGTGAACACCTGCGTTTAATACAAAGGAGGTATCCTTGCCTGAAAAGGAATCATAATTTATGAATTTATTTTCCTTGTACGTAAGGGGAGGGATAGGTGATTCAATAAGGCGGTAAAAATTTGTTTCGCCTGCGCCTTCAAAGGTATCGGTAAAATATTCTTCCACCCAAGGCGATTTTAAGGTGGCTATAATACTTGCAGGAACAAACTCCCTTTTTACGTTGTTATAGTCAATTTCCTGAAAAATGCCTGCCATTGATGCACCATTCGGAACCTTGATGGGCGGCAAAATAGTAAATTCGGAACAATGAGAAACAAGCCAGCTTTCATCGGTAACAACGGTATTATCGTCGATTTTAATTACGGCGGCAACACCTACGTGTGAGCCGGTAATCATTGTTTCAACGTGGCCGCGTGGGCCTTTAGGACCGGTGGGGTCAAGGTGAACGACGTAAATTGAAATTTCGTTTTCGCCTGCTTTTACGTATGGTAAAAGGTCGATAGTATCGTAAAATGAGTAAAATTCACTTCTTTTTGCAGGACCTAACTGAACGAACCTTCCGTTTATATATAAGCGGTATTTAGTATCGGCTGAAAGCTTTATCTCTGCTTTTTTGGGCATTGAAGCCAAATTAAGGCTCTTTTTAAATTGAAAAAGACCTGCGGTTTGTCCCAATGCTTCGTGCGATATCCACATAAAAAATTTCTCCTTAAATAATTTATTTATATGTATATGATAACATATAGAAAAGCAAATGTAAATGTCATTTTTAACTTTTTTGTTTGCATTTTTTACGATTTTTTTTATAAAAAAATCCCTACAGAAAACTCTGCAGGGAATTTAAGTTTTTTTAGGGTTATGCCCACCACATTTCGCCCATAGGCTCAAAGGACATAATATCTTTTAAGAAGGTAATTGCCTTTTCAAGACCTTCTTCAACTGACATAAACATATCTTCATGCTCGATTGAAAGAACACCGTCATAACCAACCATACGAAGCATGCTTACAAAGTTCTTCCACTTCTGTGTATCAATGCCGTAGCCAACAGTTCTGAAAGTCCATGAACGGTTAAGCACGTCGGAATAATGACCTGTTGAAAGAACACCTGCCTTTTTGATGTTTGCTTCATCAAGGAACGTATCCTTTGCGTGAACGTGATGGATAGCATCACCGCCAAGTACACGTACAGCCTCAGCAGGATCCATACCCTGCCAAATAAGGTGGCTGGGGTCGAAGTTTGCACCGATTGTAGGACCAACTGCTTCACGAAGGCGAAGAAGTGATGTTGTGTTGTATACGCAGAAGCCGGGGTGCATTTCAAGTGCAATTTTCTTTACACCGTGTGCGTTTGCAAACTTAACGGCTTCCTTCCAATAGGGGATAAGAACCTCATTCCACTGATAATCAAGAATCTTTGAGAAATCATCAGGCCATGAGCATGTTACCCAGTTAGGTGTTTTATCTTCAGGTGAACCACCGGGGCAACCGGAGAAAGTGATAATGGTATCAACGCCAAGCTGTTCAGCCATTAAAACTGTTTTTTCAAAATCTTCCTGGAATTTTTTAGCAACAGCCTTGTCAGGATGTACGCAGTTACCATGGCAGGAAAGTGCTGCAATCTGCATATCATATTTTTCTAAAAGACCGTTAAGCATCATGTTGCTTTCAGGGAAGCCAACGTACTCATCAGGATCAAGGTGAGTATTGCCGGGGAAGCCGCCTGTGCCTACTTCAAGAGTATGCACGCCTCTTTCTGCAAGCCATTTTAAAGCATCCTCAAAGCTTCTGTCATAAAGTGGAACTGTTAATACGCCAAGTTTCATAATTTTTCTCCTTAATTAAAAATCTTATTTAAGTTGTCAATACAAATTTTAACGCTGTCCATTGGCGGGCAGGTGTACTCTTCCTGCTCGATAATGCCGATGTTTGTACCTGCTTTTTCAGCTTCAGCCATAATTTCTGCCCAAGGAAGAATGCCTGTGCCTAATTCAACGTTTTCACCGTTTGCGCCATATTCTTTCATATGAACGGATATAATTCTGCCTGCATTTTCCTTAATAAATTCTATAGGGTTAACACCTGCAGTTTTTACCCAGAAAACGTCGGGCTGAAGTTTCATACCGTTAATTGAACGGATATAGTCCATAGGACATTTGCCTGATTCAAACTTTTTAAATTCGTGGGCATGGTTGTGATAACCGAAATCAAAACCTTCTTTTTTAAAGGCTTCCATCATTTCACCGATTTTATCAACAGCTTCTTTTGCGGCTTCTTCATCAGGGAAAGAGTAATAGGGAAGTACAATGTGGGGGTTACCAACTGCGTGGTTAAATTCAACCTCATTTTTAAATGCTTCCTTATCAGCAAAAAGATGATAACCAACGTGTGAAGAAATGCCCTTCATGCCTAAATCGTCTAAAAGAGTTTTCATTTCCTTACCGTTCATACCGTAATAGCCTGCAAATTCAACGTTTTTATAACCCATTGCGGCAAGCTTTTTTATGGTTGAAATGTGGTCAAGCTTAGTGTCATCTCTTAAAGAGTACAGCTGTAAACCAAAAGTATAATTCATAAATATTCACCTCTTGTAATAGTATACGACAAAAATGCCAATGGTTCAAGACTTTTTTATATTTTTTTAGGACAAATATTGCTATTTTATTTTCTTGAAGTTGCCTACCGTTTCATTTACCGTTTCGGAAAAAGCAAAGGTGTTGTCATACTTCTTCAAAATATTGTTAAAATCATAAATCTGGTGGTTGTTTACAACGCATAAAAGAACTGTTTTTTCATCGTGAGAAAATGAACCTAATGCCTGAATTTCAGTTGAACCATGTTTAAGGGTTAATTGAATTTCCTTTGTAATTTCTTCAGCATGGGTGGTGATAACTGTGAATTTGCAGGCGGTTTTTGTACCCTTAATAATATAACTGCCAAGAAAACTTGAAATAAAGCAATAAAGTATGCAAAGGCACACCGGTTTATAGTTATATATAAGCGTGCCTGAAATGTCGGGCTCGGCATAAACGAAAAATGATGCAACGGCAACAATAGCGTTTAAGGTGAAGGTTACCCAAAAGAAGTTCATGTGAGGCCTTTTCTTTGAAATGTACTTTGAAACAATATCAGTACCACCGGTTGAAGCATTGTTACGCATACATAAGCCGTAAACAAAACCTGAAATAACACCGCTTAAAATAACAGGAAAGACGGTATCGTGGCCTTGTGCGTTATATTGGAAGGCTTCTAAATTGCTTTTTTGCAAATACAAAAATACAAATGAATATACAAGACAAAAGCAAAGGGAGCGTTTTGCAAATTGCTTGTCAACAAAGATATATGCCAGCACGCAAAGGGGGATATTTATAATCAATGACATATAACCTATGCTGAAGCCCGTTTTGTGTTGTATCATTGTTGCAATACCATTAAGCCCTGCAGGAGCAAACCCGTTTTTTACTATAAAAAGCTGATAGTTAAAAGCGAGTAATATGGCAATTAAACAAATTAAAATATAAGAAATAAAAGCTTTTGTTTTCATAACGATGCTCCTTAAAAAAGAAGGATGAAAAATCATCCTTCATTGCTTGTTATTATTACCGAAACTTTGCTTGAAGATTTAAGTTCAGCCTTCAATGTTTCGCTGATTTCAGATTTAAGTGAGGTGATAGGGGCAATTTCGTATGTACCTGCGCCTAAGCCTTTTAATGAAACGCGTACCACTAAATCATCACTTTTAAGTCCGTCGATTACAAATTCAGGGCCCGTAAGTAAAACGGTTGTTGATAATGATGTTGCACCGCTTTTAGTTACCTGAATACTTTGGTTGCCTAAGGTAATTGATGCGGTGTGATTAGCCGGCACATCATCAACAATAACGTTACATAAAGTTTCCTTTGTAACACTCTTATTTAATTCAACCATAAGCTTTGTTGGCGATGCAAGCTCAACTTTTACTGCACTTGGTACGGAATCGCTTGAGAATATAACAGGTATAAGCTCATATTCGCCTGATTCCTTTTCTTTAAGTGAAAGGCGAACAACTATATCGGTTTCCTTTATGCTGTCAATGGCGGCTTTTACGCCTGAAAGCTTAACGGGAATATTAAGGTTTGTGGTGCCGTCAGCTAAAATGTGAACGGTTTTATCACCGTATTTTATTGTTGCGGTAAGGTCCTTGTTAAGACCTGATACGGTAAGGGGGCGGGAGATAGTTATAGTATCTGATTGCTGTACGATTTTAATTGCTGCTTGCGGTGCTTCCTGCCCCGGTTTAAGTGAAATTCCTTCAGGCAGGTTAAGTATGATGGGTGCGCTTGTAAAGGAATCATCCTTACCGGTAAGGTCAATTTGCTGTACCGTTATATCGTTGGCGTTTACGTGATGATCCTTATGTGCGCAAAGATAAATTTTACCGGTTGAAGCGCCTATAAACTCAAAGCCATCAGCAACTTTATCGCTGTTTATAATGGCATCGGAGATGTTTAAGGAATATTCCATAACACTTTGAATATCCATGTCAACTTCAATGCTCTGCCCCGGAACGTTTAAGACGTTATCGTCCTTATCCAAGAACTTGCAGGTAATTATACGTACATCATCACCGTCAGAAAGGGTTGAAAGGTCAACTTCAACCATGGCTTTTTCGATGCGCTCAAGATAGAAGCCTGAACCCTTTACCATAATTGTTTTATCATACTGAGGTGCAAATTTTACTAAGCCATCCTTTAATGCTCCGGTTTCCTTTAATACAACTTTAACTTCTTTTTCAATAATCTTATCAATGGTTAAAGTTATTGATTGCTGTGGCTCAACCGAAACAAAGGAAGCATTCACAAAGTTACTGAATGAAGGCTTGATTGTTACGTGGTGGGTGCCGTCAGTCGAGATTTCGGAAACGTCAATATAAGCATGAACAACTTCCGCATTAACACTACTGTAATCGGAGTGGCTTACCTTAACTTTAATGTCAACCGGTGCAAGCTTTGAAAGGTCATCACGAATTGAAAAACCTTTTTCGGCAAGGATTTCCTCACCTTGAATTTCAATTTTAACGTCCGATATATTCTTGGTGCGCTCAGGGTTAGTTGAGTTTGTAACAAAGCTCCACAAAAGAAATGCGAAGATAAGTGAAATAAATTTAAGACCTAAATTATGTGAAAAATAGGAGCGCGTTGAACGAGTTTTATTTGCCATTGTTCTGCTCCTTTCCAATGAACCTAAGGAAAAGGCTGTGCCATGTGTGGGACTTTTCGGGTTCTTTCTTTTTATAAATATCTTTAAGAATCTGCTTTAATGCTTCAAGGTCAAGGAAACGTGTAAAACTACCGCCCCTTGCAACGGAAATTACGCCCGTTTCTTCACTTACTATTATTACGATGGCATCGGTGCGCTCACTTATACCTAAAGCGGCGCGGTGCCTTGTGCCTAAGTTTTTATCAATGCTTGTGTTTTCTGAAAGGGGCAAGAAGCATCCTGCGGCAAGCATCTTATCACCTGCAAGAAGCATTGCGCCATCATGGAGTGGTGTGTTAGGCTCAAAGATATTTTCAATAAGACCTGCCGAAATTTTTGCATTAAGTAACGTGCCGGTATCAACAATATCTTGAAGATTATTCTTCTGCTGGAAAACAAGCAACGCGCCAACAC
The DNA here is from genome assembly GCA_045653985.1 of Clostridia bacterium. Taxonomy (GTDB): domain Bacteria; phylum Bacillota; class Clostridia; order Christensenellales; family QALW01; genus UMGS1322. Next base: position 7,288 of record JAZOMK010000247.1, read on the forward strand.
GACGGTATGAAAGATTATTGCATGCAGAAACGATATCCGAAATGATTTTATCATTATCGTCAGTATTATTCTGGTCATGGAAGTTTACCCTGCCGAAGTTTTCAAGCACAATGCGCAATTCAGGCTGGAACAGCACGAAAACTATTACGATACCTGATGTGATTATTGAACTTAAAATCCATTCAGTTGTGGGAAGCCCCAACCATGAAGCAACAACCATTGCAACAATAAGCAAAGCAACGCCTTTTAAAACGTTCATTGCCCTTGTGTTTCTGAAAAATTTAAGAATATGATAGATTACAACGGTTATGATGATAATGTCGATTAAATCGAAAACACTCATTGAAAAGCCGTTTTTTATCCATCCCCATAAATCTGCAAAAAACTCGCTCATACTTATTCTCCTTAAAGTGGTTATATATATAATAACATATATCTTAAAAAAATAAAAGAATAAATTTATTACTTGACAACATTTTTTTATGTAATTATAATTTAATTGAAAATGAAAATCATTTTCAAATTGAATAAAAGGTGATTTTATGCCGAAAAATTATAATACAAAGCAAAAAAATGAAATCGAAGATATCATAAACAAACAGGCAGGGCAACACTTTACTGCTGAAAAAATCTGTGCCGAAATTAAAAACTGCGGTAAAAACATAGGTATTTCAACTGTTTACAGACATCTTGATAAAATGGTAAACGAAGGCAGTTTAAGAAAGTATATTTCAGGCGCAGGGGAAAGTGCGTGCTATCAGCAAGCGGAAAACTGCGGTGAACATTTCCACCTTAAATGTACTATTTGCGGTAAACTCAGCCATCTTTCCTGCAAAAGTCTTGATGTAATTAAAAATCACGTTGAGGATGAGCATGGCTTTAAAATAGATTCCTGCCGTACGGTTTTTTACGGCTTGTGCAAGGAGTGCAGCGGTAAATGAAAAAATTAGCATTGCTTTTAATGGTCGTGCTTGTTTTCTGTGCTTGCTCAGTAAAAATGCAGGAGGAAAAAATCACCATAGTAACAACGCTTTTTCCTCAGTATGATTTTTGCAGGCAGATAGCGGGGGATAAGGCTGAAATAATTTTGCTTTTGCCACCGGGTATGGAAAGCCACAACTACGAACCGGGCGTTGGCGATATGCAGAAAATATGCGAAAGCGACCTATTTATATACACAGGCTCAATAATGGAGCCTTGGGTTCAGCCTATAATAGAAAGTGCTGATATTAAGGGGAAGATAGTAGATGCTTCTGAAAATATTAACATATGCACACACGAGCATACAGAGGAAGAACATCATCACCACGAAGAAGGCGACCCCCATATTTGGACAAACCCTGAAAACGCAAAGGTAATGGTTAAAAATATACTTGATGCCCTTTGTAATGCTGATAATAAAAACAGCGATTTTTATAAAGACAATGCTGAAAAGTATATGAATGAACTTGATAAACTTAATAGTGAATTTATTAGTTTAGGCAGAGAATGTGAAAATATTATCCTTTGTCATGGCGGCAATTTTTCAATGACTTATCTTGAACCTTACGGCTTTAAGTTTTTAGCGGCATACGATTCCTGCGGTACAAGTCAGGAACCAAGCATAATGCGTGTAAAAGAAATTGTTGATAAAATAAAGGAACAAAAGCTTAAAGGTGTTTTCTGTCATGAACTTAATTCAGGCAGGGTAGCGGAAACTATAAGTCAGGAAGCGGGCGTTCCCGTATATTTATTGCATAGTTGCCACAATCTTTCAAAAGAAGAATTTTTAAGGGGAGAAACTTATTTATCCTTAATGAAAAGCAATGCAGAAAACATAAAAAAGGTGATAAAAGATGCTGAAAGTTAAAAATCTTTGCGTATCCTTAAACGGTACGGATATACTTGAAAACATAAACTTCTCCGTTGAAAAGGGCGAATATATAAGCATAGTAGGGGAAAACGGCTCAGGTAAAAGCACCCTTATTAAAGCTATATTGGGGCAACTGCCAAAAAAGTCAGGGGAAATTATATTTAGTGAAAAAATCGGCAGAATCGGCTATCTTCCCCAACAAATGAATATTAAAAATTTTCCCGCATCGTGCTTTGAAGTGGTTTTATCAGGCTGTATAGGCTCAATGAAATTGCCTTTTTATACTAAAACCGAAAAGCAGAAGGCAATGGATAATATGAAGCTTCTTAATATTTCAGACCTTGCAAAAAAGAAGTTTATCTATCTTTCAGGCGGCGAAAAACAGCGCGTTCTTCTTGCACGTGCCATGTGTGCAGGCGAAAATATGCTTATTCTTGATGAACCCGTTACGGGCCTTGATCCTCTTGTTACTGAGGATATGTACAAGCTTATTAAAAAACTTAACGATGAAGCGGGTGTTACCATACTTATGGTTTCCCACGATATTCCTCAGGCGGCAAAATATTCAAGCAAAATACTGCATATAGGCAAATCAGTGCGCTTTTTCGGCACAAGCGAAGAATATATTTCCAGCGAAATCGGCATACATTTTACGGGGAGGTGCTGTCATGTCTGAGTTTTTTGAAATTTTTACATACGGCTTTGTAGTGCGCGCCTTTATCGTAGGCATACTTGTTTCTCTTTGTGCTTCTCTTTTAGGCGTTACGCTTGTTTTGAAAAAATATTCGATGATAGGTGATGGCCTTTCTCACGTTGGCTTTGGCGCAATGACTATAGCCGTCGCCCTTAATACAGCACCCTTATATATTGCAATCCCCGTAATGTTTGTGGCGGCATTTTTGCTTTTGAGGCTGAAAGAAACCGTAAATACCGATAGCGCAATAGCCGTTATATCAAGCTCGTCCATTGCAATAGGTGTGCTTGCAACATCCCTTTCGGGCGGCATGAATATTGATGTTTACAGCTATATGTTTGGCAGCATCCTTGCCGTAACTGAGGTTGACGTTATAATTTCCGTAATTTTATCATCAATAATTCTTTTTGTTTATATATTCTTTTATAATAAGATTTTTGCCGTTACCTTTGATGAAGGCTTTGCATCGGCATCGGGCATAAAAACAAAGATGTTTAACGTTGCTTTTAGTTTGCTTACTGCCGCAACCATTATTATAGGTATGCGCATAATGGGTACTATGCTTATTTCAGGTCTTATAATTTTCCCTGCAATAACCTCAATGCGCCTTTTTGATTCTTATAAGAAAGTAACTTTAAGCGCGGCGGTAATTTCTGTAATCGCATTTTTAATGGGAATGTTTGCAAGCTGTACCTTTACTTATATTCCTGCAGGTGCGGGCGTTATCGTTGCAAATCTTATATTACTTATCATTGCACACGTTATTTTTAAGCTCAAAAGAAATTGACGAAATTTTAACTATATAATATAATGTATGTAAAGACAGTTCGTAACCATCCTGTCTATAAACAAAACTAAGGAGAATAGAAAAATGAAAATGACAGTAAAACAGCTTGTATTTGGTGGCCTTATTGCCGCCCTCTACACCGTACTTACACTTGCTTTAGCACCTATCTCATTCGGAAGCATCCAGTTCAGGGTTTCCGAAGCGTTGACGGTGCTTCCTTTTATTATGCCCGAAGCTATCTGGGGCGTAACACTTGGGTGCCTTATCTCAAATTGGATAGGCGGCACTATCCTTGATATTATTTTAGGCACTTTTGCAACCTTTATCGCGGCAATTATTACTTCTAAGATTAGAAAGATGTGGCTTGCACCGTTGCCTGCGGTAATTGCCAATGCACTTATTATACCTGTTGTTGTCATTCTTATGATGCTTGATAGTCCCTTTACATTACCTTTATATATTACAACAGCCATAAGCATCGGGTTAAGTGAGCTTATTATCTGCTATTGTGGCGGTATCCCGTTGCTTATCTTTGTAAATGGCTTATTTTCACGAAAAAACACCCGCAAATAAAACATAATTGTGTACAAACTCTAAATTAAAAGCGTCTAATATTTACAGTTTATTAACAAACAAAGCCAAAAAAATGTTGAACTGTTGGCGATAAAGTGCTATAATCTTAATGTAGTGTATTGTATGCACAAAAATTTTTAAGGAGGAATCTTTATGAAAAAGGCTATCAAATTATTATTTGTGGCTATGCTTGTTGTGCTTATGCTTGTTTCAGTAGTAGCATGTGGCGGCGATGAAGCAACTGGAGATGGCTCACAGAACGGTTCAATCCAGGGTCAGCCTGGTGAGAATGGTTCACAGGGCGGTACAGTATCAACACCTGCTCCTGCTGGCGACACAAACTTTGCACCTAAAGCAAACTTCACACAAAAGGGTGAAACCTATAGCTTCTATTCATGGCAGTACAAGTCAGAATCACCTTATGCCGGCGATACTGAACGTGATGAACAGATGCGTAAGAGAGTTGAAAAGCTTGAAAATGACTACGGTATTACAATCGAGTTTGTAACATCCGGTGGTAGTGGTTTACTTGCTTCAGCTTTCCAGGGCGTTCCCGAGATTACAGGTATGAAGGAAGGCGGTCTTCACACAATGATGACCACATACTTATACAATGGTAACCCCGGTCAGTGCCTTATTCCCCTTTCCGACCACACAGACGTTTATGATTTCAAGGATGACACAAAGTTCAACGTTGAATCACAGTATGACCTCTGCGAGTACAATGACAAACTTTGGTTCTTCATTCCTGATGAAATCGGTATCCACTTCGAATGTGGCGGTAACGCACTTGTATTTAACAAAAACCTTCTCAAGGCTGCTGGTTACAGCGCTGAACAGATCTATGGTTGGGTAAATGACGGTACATGGACTTGGGAAAAGTTCGAGACTCTTCTTCAGGCAACAACAATTCCTGATAAGGGCCAGTATGGTATCGAAAGAGGTAACGAAGCTCTCGTAATGTGGTCTCTTGCTAACTCAAACGGTACTGAATTCGTTAAGAAAGAAACCAACCCCAACACCGGTGCTATCCAGGATAAGTTCGTTTACACAGGCGATGCTGGTGACAGACTTATGGAAGCATATGATGAATTCATCAAGTTCGCTAAGATGGGCTGGATGGAAACAACATACTACGGTTCAACAAGTAAGGTACCTCTTGAGCACTTCCTTGCAGGTTCAGTAGCATTCTTCTACAACGGCTACTCATCAAACCCCTTAAAGGATATTGCACAGGCTGAGTTCGATTACGGTATCGTTCCTTGGCCCAAGGGACCCTCAAACGTAGCAAATGAAAACGTTTATAAGTCATTCTATCCTCACCTTAACCCCTACTGCGTATTCCGTACAGACGGTAACGAAAAGGGTGCTGTACAGGTTCTTTGCTCACTTTATACTCCTATCTATGATAGCAACAGTGCAGATGCACAGCGTCTCTATGACGATGAAAAGCTTCTTTTCTCACGTGATGAACAGTCAGAAAAGAGCATTGATATCGTAGAAGGTGCAAAGACACACTTCCGTGTATTCATGTACTCACTTGCTCCCGTTTCAATCGGTGATGCTAAGCAGGTATCAGCTGCTCTCTTCGGTAAGGGTGAAGATGATATCCTTAACCAGACTCAGAACGCAAGAACATACTTCTCAAGTATCGCACCCGCTATCAATGCTGCTATTGTTAGCCGTTCACCCTACTCCTGGAAGTAATTGTTGTTCAGAGCGCGATAAATTCGCACAATCAAACCCCATCTGTAAAGATGCGGTTTTTGCTTTGTTGTGCAGGGGATAAAAGCTCCGTCATTTACCTCTTTGTAAACTTCCTCGCTTTTACCCCTGCCCGCCTTGCCTTGTGCGCTTTCTCGCACTCTGAGGGTTAGTGGTAAAATAACGCGATAAATTCGCACAATCAAACCCCATCTGTAAAGATGGGGTTTTTGCTTTGTTGTGCAGGGGGATAAAGGCTCAGTCATTTACCTCTATGTAAACTCCTTCACCTTTACGCACTTGTGCCTTGAATTTCAAATTTTCTCGCGTTCTGAAGGGCAACGGTAAAATATCGCGCGATAAATTCGCACAATCAAACCCCATCTGCAAAGATGGGGTTTTTGCTTTGTTGTGCAGGGGGATAAAAGCTCCGTCATTTAATCTTACAATCAAGGGGCTGTAAAAAAACAGAGTTTCCTTTTATTAGAAAGTTAATTGATAACCTCAACCTTGGCTCCCTCTGACGAGGGAGCTGTCGCCGCAAGGCGACTGAGGGAGAGAAATGCCTTTAATTTGCTGCTTTTTTCTTCTCTCCCTCCGTCTTTTTGCTTTGCAAAAATCCACCTCCCTCATCAGAGGGAGGCAATGTTTCATATAAAAAAGCACGATAAATCATATATACATATATCTAATTGGATGACAAAAACTAAAAAATGCGGAATAAGTTAGATTTTTTTACTTCTTCCGCACTCTTTTTCTGTTCACTTAGCTTATTTTATGCGTCTTTAAGGGGATTGAGTTTTTTTACATCCCCTTTTGCATATAAAATGCTTAATCTAATGATGAAACTGTGTTTTTTGTAGTAAAAAGACTAAGTAGTAGGTTATTTCTTATTATCCTTAATAGCCTTCTTTAAAGCGTCTAAGAAAAGTGTGTTCATTTTAACTGTGCCGTCATCATTATAAACCACTTTGTTATCTTCCATTGTAAGCGTCGGACAACACCAAGCGCCTTCGTCATGCTCATTCCACGCATAAATAAGTGCGGTATTGGGGATGTTCTTTTCTTCTTCAACAGCCATTTTGTTAAGGATGGTTGAAGTATGCTCATAAAGTTCATCAAAGGTAGGCTGAACAATGTACTTTCCACCATAATTACCTGCCCATGAAACGGGATTTTTAATGCGCGGGCGGGAATCTCTGCCACAGCTTATAAGCGGAACGATATCAATATTTTCATAATACTGATATTTCTCGTCGTTCTCTTTAAGCACGTTTTTAGAATGTGTCTTAAAAGGCTCAACATCCTCTTTTTGTATGCAGGCATATGCACCAATAGCATCAATGCCTTTGTTTGCAAGGCAGTTTATAATAAAGGGCGAAACCATGTGCGCCATGCCGATATAATAGGGCACTTCAGAAATACCGCAATCTTTCATTGCATTTTCAAGCTTTTTGATAAGTGCCATATCAAAGCGGAAAGCATCGTAAAGATAAACTACGGGGCGCATATCGAATTTTAAATAACAATCATCCTTCATTATATTTGCAAGCGAAATAATAGTTTCGTCATCATAGGCGGAAACACCGATGATAGCACACATTTTAATTTTATTTTTAAATTTTGATGCTAAATGCTGATCTCTTGCGTATGCCATTGCGGAAGAATCTTTGTACCAGCAATACGCAAAATAGTCAATACCTGCATCAATGGCAAGCTTTGCTTCGGTATCAAACTGCTCCTGAGTGGCTTTTTCAAAATGAATTTTACCGTTTTCATCAATTTTCGAGAAGTAAGGCGCGTTTTCGGGATATTCCGAAAGTGCCCTTGCAACTTGATTGGAAACGTAGCTGTTCTCAGTATCGGTAATATTATACGCATCCCAGCGGATTGCGCCAACGGTGGTGTGCGCTTGACGCTTTATTTGTTTTTTGTCTTTTCTTGAAACAACCGTTGTGGTAACTTCTGCCTTTTCAACTGTAAAATTCTTAACTAAAAGGTCGGGCAAAACTTCTTCAGAACCCCTTTGCACAAAGTATGCTATAAGTGAAACAAGCTTTGAGCCTGCAGGGATTTCAATGGTATCTTCAACGTGCTGCCATTCGTTGGCAGTAAGGCTTCTCTGCGCGCTGAACTGATAGGTGGTATATTGTAAATCAAGATACTCAACCGTCAGCTTAAATGTAGCAACAAAGGGAAATTCACCTTCGCCCTGAACTTTAATATCGGCTGCCATGCGGTATGCACCGTGGTCGCCTAAAAGTGAGTTAGCTCTTACTGCAGGGGAATCGTAAGGTGCTTTTCTGTTTTCAATAAGAATTGCATCATCAACAAATTTAAGTGTGCTGTTATTTTCACCGTAAAGGTGATTTTTTTTAATCAATTCATTAGCATTTTTTATAATATCCATTTTTTAAAACTCCGGTTCATAGCTTTGTTCAAAAGGTTCAAAAACTGCGCGCCTGATAACCATATCTTTAACTGCAAGTTTAGTGCAATAGGGTGAGAAGCCGATGTATCCGCCCTCAATATAATCAGGATCTACAAGTTCTTCAACTAAAACACCGTCAGCATACAAAAAACTGTGTCCTTTAATAATGCCTGTTACGATTTTTACTTCCGTGCCGGGGGTGTATTTGTATGCACCCGTCAAAGCGCGTACTAAATTTTCAGGATTTCTTTCAATACCGCTTTTATCCTCCCACCAGCCGTTAAGACCTACAACGTAAGCATTGCCCAACGTGTTTTTTTCATCATTCCAATGGGCGCAGAAAAGAGCGTTAACGTCTCTTGTGGCAGGTAAAACCGTTTTTGCAGTAAAGGTGAAAATAACGTCGCCTTCATAATATTCTTTAGAGAATAATATTCCGCCACGGTTGCCTCTTTCAGCACCAATAAGCCAGCCGTTTTCGTATTTCCATTCACCGCGTTTAACGGTCCAATAGTTTTGCCAGTTTTCATCAGGCTTATAATCAAGAAGAATAGGACAATCTTCAAGAATAACTTTTTTGTGCAATAAATGCAACTCCATAAAAATCACTCCTTTAAAAAAAGTATAGCATAAATAAAAATAAAGGTCAATAATTTAGTTGATTATCAGGGCAGTTGATGGTATAATTTTCATAGGTGATAAAATGATTGAACTTATGAATTTGAAAATTCCCGTAACTTATGGCGAAAAAGAAATTTACAGCCTTATTTTAAAGAAGTTGCGGGTAGAAAAAATCGAAAAATACAGATTTTTAAAGAAATCTGTTGATGCACGCAAAAAGGATAACGTTTTTTATAATGCCACCATTGGCGTGAACGTTGAAAATGAGCAAAAAGTTCTTAAAAAAGCAAACAATAAGGATGCAAGAATCTACAAAGTGCCTGAGCGCATTAAAGTTGATAAGGTTCAACTAAAAGGCAATCCACCCGTTGTTTGCGGTGCAGGCCCTGCAGGACTTTTTTGCGCCCTTTTTCTTGCTAAGGCAGGGTTAAAGCCTATACTTATTGAGCGTGGCGCTGATGCCGATACCCGCAAAAAAGAAATTGAAAACTTCTTTAATACCGGCGCTTTAAACGTACAAACCAACGTGCAGTTTGGCGAGGGTGGCGCAGGAACTTTCTCAGATGGCAAGCTTACCACTAACATTCACGATGAACGTTGCCGCGAGGTGCTTGAAACCTTTTATGAATGTTCAGCCCCCGAGGAAATTCTTTACCTCAATAAACCCCACTTAGGTACGGATAATTTAATTTCAATAGTTAAAAATCTCCGCAATAAAATTATTGAGCTTGGCGGTGAAGTGCGCTTTTTAACCACCCTTACCGATATTGAATATAAAGATAACAAAATTACTGCGGTAATTACCGATAAGGGCAGAATCGAAACCGAAACCCTTGTTATCGCAACGGGACACAGCGCCCGCGATATATTTGAAATACTTAAAAAGCACAACGTTAAAATGGAGCAAAAACCATTTTCAATAGGCGTCAGAATTGAGCATAAGCAAGATATGATAAACAAAAGCCAATATGGCGATTTTTCAAAATATCTGCCTGCTGCTGATTATAAGCTTTCGGTGCATCTTCCCTCGGGCAGAAGCGTTTATACCTTCTGTATGTGCCCCGGTGGCAAGGTTGTTGCCGCCTCAAGTGAGGAAGGATATCTCGTTGTAAACGGTATGAGTCTTTTTGCCCGTGATG
>JAZOMK010000248.1:0-4704 GCA_045653985.1 Clostridia bacterium
ACTATGCAGTTGACCTTGTAAACCGTGCTTGCTTTGCTTCTGGTGGACCTAAGGTGCTTGTTGCTTCAATGGATAAGCCCACTTTAGAATCAGCACAGATTATGTATTCACATCCTGCAATCAGGCTTCTTGTTTGCACAGGCGGCCCCGGTGTTGTTAAGGCTGTGCTTTCATCAGGTAAAAAGGCTATTGGTGCAGGTGCAGGTAATCCCCCCGTTATCGTTGACGATACTGCTGATATTAAAAAAGCAGGTAAAGATATTATTGATGGTTGTACCTTTGATAACAACCTTCCCTGCATTGCAGAAAAGGAAGTTTTTGCATTTAAGTCAATTAAAGACCAGCTTATTTCAGAAATGCTTAAAAACGGTGCATATCTTCTTACAAAGGAAGAAGCTGACAAGCTTTGCGATATCGTTTTAGTTGACGTTACAGATAAAAAGACCGGCAAAACAAAGAAGCAGGTAAACCGTAAGTGCGTTGGTAGAGACGCTGCAGTTATCTACGCAATGCTTAATAACGGCAAAACTCTTCCTGCTGATGTACGTTGCCTTATCTGCGAAACAGATTTCAACCATCTTTTCGTTCAGGAAGAACTTATGATGCCTATCCTTCCTATCGTAACTGTTGATAATATTGACGAGGCTGTTGAGCTTGCAGTTAAAGCAGAACATGGCAACCGTCATACTGCACATATGCACTCCAAAAATATTGATAACTTAACAAAGTTTGCTTCAGCAGTTGAAACAACAATCTTTGTTAAAAACGCACCCAGCTATGCAGGTATCGGCTTTGGTGGTGAAGGTCATACAACCTTTACTATTGCAGGTCCTACCGGTGAAGGTATTACAAGTGCAAGAAGCTTTACACGTAAACGTCGTTGCGTAATGGCTGATAGTTTCAGAATTATTTAAGGAGTTTTACTTATGGACGTAAATATTCAGGCAATTACAGAAGCCGTTATTAAAGCAATTCAGGAGCAGGGCGGTGTTTCAAACTGCGCACAATGTGATGGCGACATTCCCGTTGGTGTTTCAAACCGCCACATCCATTTATCAAAGGCTGATTGCGAAACCTTGTTCGGCGCAGGCTATGAGCTTACACCTTTAAAGGATCTTTCACAGCCCGGTCAGTATGCTTGTAAGGAAACACTTACAATCGTTGGCCCATCATTAAGACCTATTGAAAACGTACGTGTTTTAGGTCCTTTAAGACCTGAATCACAAGTTGAAATTTCAAGAACTGACTCTTTTACATTAAAGGTTAAACCTCCCGTAAGAGAAAGCGGTAAAATTTCAGGTAGCGCACCTATCACAATTATCGGTCCTAAAGGTGTTGTTACACTTAACGAGGGTTGCATTATTGCTAACCGCCATATCCATATGAGCCTTGAAGACGGCATTAAGTATGGTGTTAAGGATAATGAGTACGTTACCGTTGATGCTTGCGGTGAAAGAAAAACACGTTTCTTTGATGTTCAGGTTCGCGTAAGTGATAAGTTCAGACTTGAAATGCACCTTGATACTGATGATGCTAATGCAGCAGGATTATGCGGCAAATCTTTAGTTAAGATTGTAAAAGAATAATACAGAACGTTGACAATTCCTTGCAACCACAAAACCTGCAAAATTTTTTGCAGGATTTTGTTTGCTGTGTTGCAGACACTATGCAAAATCGGTCATTTACGTCTTTTGTAAACTCCCTCATTTGCAAATGCCTGCGCCTTGCCTTGCAAGTTTTGTCAAGTTCTAAATCAGAGGATAAAATGTATCGGCTTATTGTAAGTGATTATGATGGGACACTTGTTACTGAAAACAAGACGCTGTCCCAGCAATTTTATACAAAACTTAATATGCTTGCAAATCGCGGATGTATTTTCTGTATCGCCAGCGGCAGGCCTTATAATCAGTTAAAAAAACTGATGTTTCAGGCTTCACAGAATATGGTTTTTATTTCCGATGACGGCGCACAGATGATGTACAAAAATTGCCTTTTGTATAAAAAGGTGGTTGAGTTATCTGATGCAAAGGCTCTTTGCAAAATGGCGTTAAGCGAGAATTTTACCGCCATATGCGCGTTAAGAGAAGAAAATAAAAAGGTTACTGATGATAAATTAAATCTTCCATTTTTCTTTAGCAGCGATATTTTTAAAATCATTATCGTTAAAGACGGTAATGATGCCCAAAACCTTAAAGCCTTTGCTGAAACCTTAAAACTTCGTGTATGCTTTGAAGACAATGAGTATATTGAGTTTTGTCATAAAGACGCAAACAAAGGCGAAGCAGTTAAAAAACTTATGCAGAAATTTTCGGTAAACGAAAATCAAATGATAGTGTTTGGCGATAATTTAAACGATATTTCAATGCTTAAACTGACGAAAAACAGAGTTTTTGCTAAAAATGCAAAGCAAGAAGTTCTTGACCTGCAAGGCACAATAGTTGATGACGTTGAAAAATATATAATCGAAATAAAATAGAAGTTGACGTTTTGCCAACTTCTTTTATTTTTGTCAAAATGTTAAATTAAACCTAAAAGGAGATAATTAAGGCACACTTTTTTAGTGTGCCTTAAATTTCATTTATAATTCTATTGTTAATCCGTCATCTGCATAATCAACTTTAAAGGTAACTTCGTCTTTAATTTGTCTTAATGCAGGCTCGCGTTCAAGGTTCATATGGTGTATAACAAGATGGTCGGTATCAATGGCTTTTATAATTTCGTTTGCTGTGCCGGGGTTATGGTGTGCGCCCTCACAGAAAACAAGGTCATAATGTCTGTCGCCTAAAAGAACGGGAAGTTCTTTAAAACCATATTCAATATCACCTGTGAAGAAAATCTTTTTGCCTTCACATTCAACAAAGAAGCTATGTGAATTTTCTGCGTGGTGGTTTTTGATGGCAGTAAGTTTTAAAACACCATCATCATAAACTACGCCTTCTTCATAAACGTTAAAATCCAAGCCTTCTCTACGGTAAGGTCCATGGGGTTGCATAGTTTCGAACCACGTTCTTACTGCGGTAATCATATGGGGCATAGGTACATAAAACTTTGGTACGCACTCATCATAGCCGTAATACCACATTAACTGATCGCAAAAAGGAATAATACCATCAAAATGGTCAACGTGGCGATGAGTAATGAAGATGCCCTTAACCGTTTTATGGGGAATATCATAATTCAGTAAGCGTGAAGAAATATCAGCACCTGCATCAATTATATAAGTGTTTTCGCCTGAAAGAAGAAAGATTGACGTACAAGCGCGGTTCTTTTCAGGTACACCGTGGCTTGCGCCCGCAACGATGAATTTCATATTATTGACCTCTTATTTCATAAAGTTCTTGTGGATGTAGGTTGAACTCATCTCTAAGCTCTTGAAGGGATCATCAGAAATATCCTGTTCAACAATATAATGCTTAACGCCTATTTTATCTGCAGCATCAAAGATGCCTTCCCACCAAAGGTTGCCGTTACCGATTTCAGCAAAGTAAGTCTTCTGCCAGAAATCGCTTTCATGGGTGCTTTTTTTCATATCTTTAAGGTGAAGAATATCAATTCTGCCCTTTAATTTTTCAATCCAATGCCTTACATCACCACCACCATTTTGAACCCAATATGTATCAAGGCAGAATGAAACGGTATCTTTATCAAAGCCTTCATAGAATAAATCCATCATATTTTTGCCGTTTTCATACTTTATAAATTCAAAACTATGGTTATGATAAGTGAATTTCATATTGTAAGGAATAAGTTTTTTTGCGATTGCGTTTACTTTTTCGATATATTCAAGAGTCTGTGCCTCGGTATAAACGCCTGAACCGCCAACGCCCATAAAGGGTGAACCAAGAAGTTGCTGAATTTCAACAGCTTCTTCAAAATCATTTACCATACGGTCAAAGTTTTCGTGTGTGCCGATAATAGCAATGCCTTCTTCTTTTGCAATCTGGCCAAATTCTTCATAAGAAATTTTGCAACCTGCAGTTTGTGCCTCGTCATAACCCATACCCTTTAAACGCTTGAAACTTGCGCGGATATCTTCGGGTGTGTTCATAAAATCGCGAATAGTATATAACTGTGCGCCTAATTTTTTAATCATAATATTATCTCCTTGCGTATTTATTTATTATATTGTAATACAAATTTCCTTAGATTTCAAGACAAACTTTTAAATTTTTTGGACAAATATTGTACATTGACGAAAATTGGGGCAGGTGATACAATATATTAAAGTAAAAGGAGATTCTTATGTATTATTTATTTGATTTTGACGGCACTTTAGCCGATTCCATGCCCACTTGGGCAGGCAAAATGATTAGGATTTTAAAGGAAGAGGGCATCACTCCGCCCGATGATTTAATAAAAACAATTACTCCTTTAGGCGATAGAGGTACGGCAGAATATTATAAAACTCTCGGTGTTAAAAAATCAGTTGAGGAACTGGAAGAAAAAATGGATATGTACGCAATGGAGGCGTACTTAAATAAGATTCCTTTAAAGGCAGGCGTCTTTGAATTTTTAAAAAAATCAAGACAACAGGGGGTGTTTATGGCTGTTTTAACGGCAAGTCCCCATAAGTTTTTAGATCCTTGCTTAAAAAGATGTGAAGCTTTTGAATTATTTAATGAAGTGTGGTCCATTGAGGATTTCGGTACAATGAAAAAGAATATGGCTGAAATTTATATTGAATGTGCAAAACGTATGAATTGT
>JAZOMK010000249.1:0-2778 GCA_045653985.1 Clostridia bacterium
ATTATATCCACGACGTTGATATACATCAAGTCCCGTAACCTCAGGAAACCATCGAAGATAGCAATTTTCCATAGAAATAAATAAGTCTGCACCGTTTTTAACTTTCTCGAGCAATTCAAGAAATCTGTCTTTATTTACATATTGTGCGGATGACACGCTCGAAAGAATATAAAGAGGCATATCATCAAGTTTTTGGTCTGCATATGCAAACTTAATATCAAGCCCTGCCTGCTTAGCCAAAGTATCAACCAATGCAACAAAGTTTCGCTCTTGGAAATTATTGCTTTTTGGAATAATACAAATTGCATTTTTAATTCTATCAGGCAAACTTCCAAACGGAAGATTTCTTAATAAATCATAAAACTTTTTAGCCTCTACAGCGATTGGTTTAGGTCTGAAATTTTTATCAAAGAAGCCATAATCACTTCCTCTTCCGTTCCATCTGTACGGATTATGCCCTAATTCGCCCTGATCGAATGCACACCACCATTGCATACCATAGCAGTTGTTTGCCCACGAATCAAATAAAATTCCGCGCATAAAATCAGCTTCAGAGCGTTCATTAAGAACCGAATATCCTATCGACCCTACTTCTTCCAGCAAACAAGGCTTATTGGCAATATCAGCCAAAGCAACTGTTGTAGCAGTTACGTAGCGTATAGTTTTCATTGAATTTATAGGCTCGTTACTTGCATAAGAAAAGCAAGCATAAGGATGCGATGTCATAATATCCATCACTTCGCCCATATCCATAGTATTCCAATAATTTTTTTCTGTATAGGACCAATCAAGCCCTGTCGCGACAGGACGAATATGATCTATGCTTTTTATCGTATTAGTAATGAGCGATGACCAAACATATGCATCATCAGAACTCTCCAGCGCATCAAGCCAACATACCTCATTTCCTAAATCCCAGGCTGAAATAACATCGCAATCTTTATATCTTTCAACAAAATATTTAACGTATCTTATTGTCCATTTCTGTGCAAAACTATCCGTAAAAATATTGCGTTCATTTAACGCTTGCGGAACTAAACGACGATCACTCATAAATCCCGTAAGCAAGCCGACAATGAATTTAATATTATATTTTTTTGCAAGATCAACAAACTCATCAAAATGTTCAAACATTTCGATATCAACGCCCACTAAGCCTTCTTTTGAATCATCGAGAGGCTTTTCTCCCCAAGTTACTTCTCTTGGATTTTTATCATAACTTTTAGCATGAATATACTGTGCAGTAATAGGTTGAAAATCACTCCATATGGGAAAAACTCTTAAAACTTCAATTCCATATTCTTTCATTATTTTAAAATCTTTTTCAACAATAGAAGCATCCCAAAGTTCCCACATTCTTGTGCCTGCATGAGATGCAAAATAATTTGCACCAATAATAAAATTGTTATAATCATCAAGTAAATATCCGTTTTTCATTTTTGATCTCCTTCTCTATGGCTTGCATACGCAAATCAAAATTTTATTTTTCGTTTTTATTTTTATATCAGAATTAGCTTCAACAAAAAATTTATCGCCTTTTTGGGCTTTATATTTATTTACGCCATCGAAAAATTCGCCTTCACCTTCAGTAATTATAAAAACATTGAAACTATCTCCATTGCAATAGCGATATTCACCATCAACACCAATGATATCCATTGAAAATTTATCTGTAAATTTGCTGTTTATTACTGAAATTACGCCGTTATTGTTTTGCGGAATTTTTATAACGCATTTATCTAAAATCTCATCAAACTCATATGTATCATAATTAAAGCAATCAAACATTTTTTCGAAGCCAAGGCCTCCGTGAAGTTTCATTTCATCAAGTACTCTACCCGATAACGTTTGTCTTTCAGGTATTACCATAAGATCCGTCGGTTGCTGTAATTCCACCATAAAACAGCCTTCTCCTATCGCATGTGGAACACCACCCGGAACAAAAATAACATCACCTACAGAAACTTCTATCTTATGTAAAAAAGATAACATCAGTTCTTTATCTTGTAATTTAAAGGCATCAATCCACTTTTCTCTTGTTGCTTTTTTATTAAAACCTAAATATACACACGCACCTTTTTTGGCTTCAACGATATACCAGCACTCCGTTTTACCATATTGTGAATTAAAATATTTCATTGCAAATTCATCAGTCGGATGACATTGTATTACAAGCCTTTCACCCGCATCAAGAAATTTAACAAGAATATTTACATCCCTTTGCTTACCAAGGCATTTTTCATTTTTACTTATATAGTCTTTTAAAAAATCACCGTTTCCAATGCGACTTAAGCCTTCATTTTCTATTTTATCAAACCCCGGATTAAAGGCTTCAACCACACTACCAATCCAGTCTTCAGGATAATTCGCCGGCATTTTTCCTGTATAGTTATCAATTATACCTCCGGAATTATAGCTACGTCTTACTCTATTATCAAGCAGTTTTAATAACATTTCCACCCCTCCCTACAGTTTTATTATAAAAAATCATTCGGATATGTCAATATTCATTTTCGCCTAACTTGCACTTTTCGCCTGAAAAACCATTGTAAAAACCAACGTAATATGTTATAATTACTTCGGTGATTATATGAATATTATTAAATTAAAAGAGATAAACGAAATAAATTATCAATTAAAAAACATAACCCCACATTATCATTTATGGAACACATCAGGAAAATGGTCGACACCTGAAAATGGCAGAATTGCAAGTGGATTAATGTTTTTATTAGGCTGTGAGGCTTTCTATTACGTAGATGAAAAACTATTTTTACA
>JAZOMK010000250.1:0-2540 GCA_045653985.1 Clostridia bacterium
TGACGAGGACAGCGCCCGTGTTATTGATTTTGGTAAAAAAGTAAAGGCATTATATGATTCACGTCTTGAAACAAAAAACGAAAGAAATGATAACATATATACCTTTTCACTTAAAAACCGTACCCTTGTAAACACTATAATTCTTCAGGAAGATATGTCTACTGCTGAGCATATTGAAAAATTCTTCATTCAGATATATCCTAGTTACGGAGATCCTATTCAGGTTTACCATAGTACAACGGTAGGACACAAACATATATGTACCTTCCCTAGCTTTTATACAAATAAAATCGAAATCGTCATTGAGGAAGAAAACGGCACGCACGTTATGAAAGATATTGGTGCATATTACTTTAAATAGAAAATTCCCGCACATTGCGGGAATTTTTTTATATTTCTTTTGCTGTGTTAATAATATCGGCAACTTGTTTTGCACAAGCATCAATGCCTTCATCAGTTAAATGAATTTTATCGCTTTCAAGAATATATTTATTTATATCCTCACTTAACAAAGCATTAAGATCGTTTATAATTATTCCCATTTTAACCAATTCAGGAACAACTGCATCATTATATGCTTTAATTATATCATTATCCATATCATCTTTGCCTTCCCTTACAGGTGTAGTTGTTGCAAAAATGACTTTTTTTGCTTTTGTTTTTAAAAGCTTCGCAACACGAAGAATATCAACAGTATAATCTTCTATAGATGTTAAGGGACCATCGCCCCAATTATCACCAATATCCCAAAGACCGTTATTCCAATGGATAATTTCTGAACCTTCCATATCACTTTGCCAAACTTTTATTGCCTGAAGTGTATATTTTGCAAAACGGCAATTTTCTTCCGGTTGATAAACTTCAAAAGTTTCTCCTAACAATTCCGGAACTTTTAATCCATAACCGCATTGCCTGATTGAGTCTCCTATTAAACTTACTTTCATTATAGTTTCTCCTTTAATAAATAGAGTGCATTTTTATGTGCAATTTTTTCTTTATCGGTATAGGAAATATCAAGTTCTAAAAATGCTTCTGCTTCTTTTTGAGGATCCCATATAGGAAAATCACTACCGAAAAGAACGCGATCTGCTCCGTACGCATTTATATACTTTTCCATCTTGCCTTTTTCAACAAACATACGGCTTGAGCATATATCCACAAAACAGTTTGTAGGTTTCAAAAGTTCAAGTGCTTCATCAAAAAGCATCCAACCACCTAAATGCGCACCTATCGCCGTAAGATTTGGAAAATTATCAAGTACGTACCTTAAACGACGAGGATGGGAGTAATCATAGCGCGGATCACCGCAATGAATCATTATAGGAAGTTTGCCGGAAATTGCTTCATACATAGGAAAAAGGCGTTCATCATCAATATTAAAGCGCTGTGTATCCGGGTGAATTTTTACACCTTTAAGATTACTGTTTTTAATAAAATCAATTTCGTCCAAGATATCATCCATATCAATATGTATAGTTCCAAAACCAAAGAACTCAGGATGTAAATGCACTTCGTTTAATGCCGCCTCGTTTACATGGCGGACAGTTTCTGCCTTTAAGGCAACGGGCAAAATAACAAAGTTTTCAATACCTGCTTTTTTACCACTGTTAATTAAAACATCGCTTGTACCTATCAAGCCGCCTAAGCCTTCAGTAAGGCCGTAAAAGCCAATAACGTTTTCAGTTGCTTTTTGTGCAATTTTTTCAGGATATACGTGTGTGTGAAAGTCTATTATTTTCATAAAACAATTTCTTTTAAGCCTTCGTTATCAAGGATACACCTTGTTGTAAAGCCTACTTTTTTTGCAAGTTTCTCTGCCTCTGAAAAATAGCAATCAAGATATTCTTTGTTATGACAATCACTTGTAAAAATAATTTTGCCGCCATAATTTTTAAGCATTTTTAAAATATTTTCAGAGGGATACGGTGTTGTTCTGTATCCTCGTGCAATAGCACCGGAATTTATTTCAAAAGGTACATTATATTTTATAAGCTTTTTTAAAGCATCTTCCGCATAATAAAGGTACTTATCATTTTCACTTATATTCAAACGTTCAAAGTTTTTGGAAAGCAAATCAAAATGCCCAATGATATGGCATTTTGTTTTATCAACAACTTGTGAAACGTTTTCAAAATACTCCTTTGCAAAAGCATTGACGTCTCCATAGTACACTTCATTTACAAGCGTTTTAAATTCATCAATACTACCATCAACGGGGTAATGCTTATCACCTTTAAGAATATAGTGAGTTGAGCCTATTATATAATCAAAACATGATACATCATCATTTGAGATCAAGTCCTGCTCAATACCGCAAAGAATTAGTATTTTTTCTTTATATTTTTCTTTTAAATCAGAAATATCTTCAATATATTTTTTTGTATTTTCAAGGCTCATACAATAGCTTGAATCGCAATCAGTATGCCCATGCCCTGAAAAACCAAGAATATTAAATTGAAGTTCGATGGCTTTTTGCACCATTTCTTCCGGTAAATTTTTGCCATCGCAATAACACGTGTGGGTATGATAATTTTCTTTTA
>JAZOMK010000251.1:0-4051 GCA_045653985.1 Clostridia bacterium
GTTTACAAGGTCAACTGCATAGTTTGAAGTGCAGATTGCGCCGGGATGGGGATTAAATACAACACCGTTACCTGCTGCAATCATACCGATACTATTACAAATAACAGTTTCGGAGGGGTTAGTTGAAGGTGTAATTGCACCAACAACACCAAAGGGTGCATTTTCAACTAAGGTAAGACCGTTATCACCTGTTTTGGCTTCAGCAACGATATCTTCTGTGCCGGGTGTTTTATCGGCAACAAGAATATGTTTAAGGCGCTTATGTTCAACCTTACCCATGCCGGTTTCCTTGACACCAATTTCAGCCATAATAGGTGCTTCTTTATATGTAAGTTCGCGGATAGCTTTAATAATTCTTTCTCTCTGCTCAACTGACATCTTTCTTACTGCGGTATAGCCTTCCTGCGCAGCCTGGATTGCTTCGTTCATATCAGTATAAATACCGATAAGCTTTCTTCCGTTATATTCAGTTGAAGTAAATGCAGCTGACTTAACTTCTGCTTTTTCTGCTTTAACAGTTTCGGTCTTTGCACCGCCTACATTTGAAATTACCTGGCGAACAATCGCTTCTATCTGAGCCTGATTTATCTCTGCCATTTTATTTTCCTCCAAGTTTAAGTTTCGTCGTAAACAACTTTAACGTTGTTCTGTTTTAATCTTTCAAGCCATGCCTCGCTTGGCTTTTCCTCAGTAACAATAGTGTCAACTTCATTATATCCGCAAACTTTAACAAAGGATGCCCTATCGAATTTTGAGCTATCCACCGCTAAAAGCTTGTGATTTGCCGATTTAAAGAACGCTTTTTTAATTTCCGCATCACGCTCGTTGGAATCGGTTATACCGTTTTCAACGTCAATACCTTTACATGAACATATAGCAAGGTCAACGTGGAAGCCTGAAATCATTTTTTCAGCCTGATAGCCAACTAAAGAAAGTCCACCCTCTTTAAGCATACCGCCCGTTGAAAGGATGTTCCATTCAGGCTTATTGCAAAGTTCAATGAGAATTTCAATACTGTTGGTTATAAGGGTAATATTCTTTTTATGTAAGATGCTTTTTATTACGCAAAGTGCGGTTGTTGATGAATCAAGCATAATATAATCGCCATCATTTATCATTTCACCAATTAAAGCCGCAATGCGCTTTTTGCTTTCAACGTTAGTTTGCTTACGCACGTGGAAAGGCAGGTCGATGTTAAAATTCTCGTTTTTAACTGCGCCGCCGTAAGTTTTACGGGCAAGGCCGTCATTATCAAGTTTTTCAAGGTCGCGCCTGATAGTTTCTTCAGTTACGTCAAACTCTTTTGCAAGGTCTGCAACAAGAACCTTTCCCTCAGTTGAAAGTTTTGAAAGTATCTCATTTCTACGTTCAATAGCAAGCATTATAATTTTACCAATCTCTTTTTATAATGATTATCGAATGTCGAGAAATTAATTAAATTTCTCGACAAAGCCGATGAAAATCGACTTTATGTTGCAAAATAACATTTTAAGATGTATTTTGCAACTTACATATCATTGCAATGAATATGTTAAATTACCAATGGTAATTGTTTGCGAATTCATTGAATTCGCAGTTGAAATAAGGCTTTGCCTTATTTCAACATCAACATAGTCATTATAAAATACTGTCCCAAAGCTTCTTGTCGGGGTTAGGTATTACTGAGCTGTCTAAGAGCATGCCTCTTTCGCCTGCTTCATTCTGTGCGCGTTCAATAGCCGCTGAAACTGCTGAAACACTACCTGTGATAAGCAGGTATGATTTACCGCACATACCACGTGCAAGACGAAGCTCGATAAGCTCGACAAGTGCTGTTTTTGCCGCAGCATCAGATGCAACGATTGCCGTTGCCGCACTAAAGGTTTCAAGCACGCCCAATGCTTGTGCATTTTCAGGATGTGCTGTACCGTAAATTGCTGTAAAAATGGATTCGTGTGGGTTACCTAACACAAAACTGTCAATAACCCTTTCAGGATTAACCGCCTTTGCAGCTTCAACTGATGCCTTTACTGCACTAAGCTCGCCTGAAATTATAACTATATATTTGCCGGGGCATACGGTTGCGCTTTCGATAACCTCAACCTCAGCAGTTTTAATCATACGGTCTGCACCGCTTATACCTGCGGAAACCGTTGAAAACTCAGCCATTCCAATAGCTTTGCTCATTTATTTTACTTCCTTTCAAAGTGTTACTTTAACGAATTTATCGTTTACTTCAGTAACAAGACAATCATAAGGTACGTGTATATTTACACCTAACTTATCATCAGCCGTTTTACCAATTACCTGCCCTGCAACAATTTTATCGCCTTTTTTAACAACAGCCTCACAAGGTGCGCCTATATGCTGTGAAAGCATAATTTTTAATTTTGAGGGTTTAACCTCATCTTCAACCATAGGTGCATCTTGGTTATACTGCGTAAGCCCTAACCTTGCAGTGAGCCTTGAATGTGAAACAAGCTTCGATGAACGTATAGGATCAACCGGTGCCATATTTACCTCCGGCATCTTCACACCGCCCTTACGCATACCGCCCTTGAACACGCTGATTAACGTTTGCGCATTAAGGTTTTGGAAACATGAATACATTTCGCAAAGACCGCAAGCCGAGCAGAAGAACGTATTAAGATATGGTTCAATATTGCCCGTTGCACCTGCTGAAAGTGCATTCATAAACTTTGACGGATCAATGGGATAACCAAGCATATGACGTGAGCAAAGACTTGTACACATACCGCAATGGCAACAAGCTGACATTGCCCTGTTTACAGAAACCTGCGTATTTGCCTTTTTCTTCTGCACAACGTAGTGTGAAGGAGGAAGAACTATATAGGCATTTGAGGTTTTTGTTACAACATCATTTTCAGTTGTAAGTCTGCCCGTCATAGGACCGCCTGAAACGATTTCATATTCCTTAATAGTTGTACCGCCTGCAAGCTGTAAAACTTCAGATACCTTCATACCTAAAGGAAGCTTTAATGTTACGGGGTTCTTTACTGCGCCCGTTACGGTACAATATTTATGGGTTACGGGTTTATTTTCAGTAATTGCATAGTATGCGTTAAGCATAGTTTCAACATTATAAACTATACAACCAACTTCAATGGGAAGTTTGCCTGCAGGCACTACCCTACCCGTTACCTCATAAATGGTAACAACTTCATCACCGGAGGGATAAACCGGTGGAAGTAAGCCTATTTTTACGTTTTTATCCTTAAACTGCGGCATAACCTCTTCAATAGCGGCTATTGCCTTTTTATAATTGGGCTTTATTGCCACAATTATATTATCCGCGCCTACTGCAACGGCAACTTCATTTAACGCATATAAAATTTCATATGCGTATTCAGCCATCACCTGACGGTGAAGCTTTAAAAGCGGCTCGCACTCAGCGCAGTTAAGGATTATAGTATCAGCCTTTTCATTCAATTTTGCATAAGAGGGAAAGCCTGCGCCGCCGGCACCGACAACGCCGCACTCTCTCATTATTTTTGAAAGTTCTGTTAATTTCATTTTTTAAAATCCTAATTAAAGTCCAATAGAATTATCAACAATTCCTACAATAGCGGCATCAACGGGGGCATCGTTCATAGAACAGCCAATACGTGCCGCGCTACCTGTTGCAACAAGTACGGTTTCACCAATACCTGCACCAACGTCATCGATTGCAACTATTCTGCCTGATTTTTCCATATTGGAAACAGGCTCAACAATCATAAATTTACTGCCTAAAAGCTTTTCATTTTTACGTGTGGCAACTACACTGCCAACTACTTTACCTACTATCATTTTAATTCCTTCCAAATATTTCTTTTTTATCCTGCGGTGCTACTAAAAGCACCGCAGGCAAATAAGAAATGTATTACTTAAGTGTGGGAAGAATCTTTTCAACATCGCCGTGAGGACGGGGAATAACGTGTGTAGCTACAACCTCGCCTAAACGTGCTGCTGCTGCGCCGCCTGCTTCTGTTGCTGACTTAACTGCACCAACATCGCCGCGAACCATAACGGATACAAGTCCGCTACCGATCTTCTCTGTTCCGATAAGAAC
>JAZOMK010000252.1:0-11073 GCA_045653985.1 Clostridia bacterium
CATAACGACCGCAAAAACAAAAATAAAGTTGATTTAAACCGAAATTTCCCTCAAGGTTTTAATAACGTTACTGATGTTGAATCAGAAATTTACCCCGGCACAGCGCCATTTTCAGAAACCGAAACGCAGATAGTAAAAAAATTCATTGAAGAAAATTTAGATGCAAAAGTAGTCCTTGATTACCACAATATATGGGCAGGATACCCTCTCTTTTACGTTTACGGTGAAAAGGATGTTACGTTGGCAAAATCAGTTTTTTCATATTTAACGGACAAATGGATAAAAGAATATGATGAACTGCCAAAGGACAGAGTTTTAGGTCGCGTTCGCCCCAACGGCAACTGGGGCATGCTTGCTGATTATCTTCTTTCAAAAAATCTGTGGGTTTTAACTATGGAAACGCCTTGGTGTATGCCTGATATTGGCAAAGACCAATACGATAAACCAACCATAAAATGTGCTTTGGAAGTGTTGGTAAATACCATTTACACCATTGTTTCAAATGAATAAAATTTAAGGCTGTCTTAAAAAAGACAGCCATTTTTTTATTTTTTAAAATATTCAAGATTTTCAAGGAAAAATGCGTTGGAGAAGGCTTTTTGCCCTTCGGCATCAGTAATTTCAACGCGAAAATACTTCCAATCGTCCCCGATTTTAATTGTAGCTTCATTTTTATCCCTCCATTATATAGAACCGCGTTTTACAATTTTATGGGAAATATATCCATCAAAATTCCTGCCGTCAATAATGTAACTTGTAACTGCGCGGGCAGTTTCAAAGGCATCATGGGCAACTGAATCAATGGCAATGTTAAATTCGTCAAGCATCTTTATATTATCAAAGCCAATTAACCCTGCGCCAGAGTTTTTTGCATCAACAAAAAGCTTTGCGGCATAAATATCAGCAGGGCAGATAAATGCGTTTTTCTTTCCTTCCTCAAGCTGCATTTTTGCGCTGTAAGCATCGGTAATTACGTGTTCCGTGTTCGTACACGCTTTTGAAAATGCCGCCAATCTTTCATTCTGCGCAAAGGTGGAATTTTTAAGTAAATGGGGTTTTACGTAGATAAGGCGGTTATAGCCTTTTGAAAGCACAAAATCAACAACTTCCTTCATTGCAAGGGCGTTATTTATGCCTATGTAGGGGATATTTCTAAGCTTATTACCTACCGTAACAACCGGAATTTTTAAGGAAAGAAGATAGTTTTCAAATTCCTCACCTTGGCTTATGGGGCAGATAACAATGCCATCAACCCCCATGCGTGAAAGCGCTTCAATACATTCAGTTTCCCTGCGCGTTTGCTTATTTGTAAACATCACAACCGTTGAATAGCCTTTTCTTGATGCGCAATCCTCAATATTAGTTAAAATATCGGCAAAATATTGGTTGTCTAAATCAAAAAGCACAACACCAATAAGCTTTGATTTACCGCTTTTCATGGCCTGCGCATAAAAATTAGGCTTATAGCCATGCTCCTTAGCAACCTCAAGAATCTTCTTTTTAGTTTCCTCATTTATGCCTTTGCGGTTGTTTAAGGCTCTGTCAACCGTACCTTGTGATACACCGCAAATCTCTGCAATTTTTTTAGTTGAAATACTCATAAAATCACCTTTAATAATATCATCGTGTTCGTACACGATAATTATACAACAAAAAAATCACCGTGTCAATACGGTGAATTTTGTTTTATTCGCATAAAAAATCTATAGCTTCTAAATAGCCCTGAAAACCTTTGCCTGCAATAGTCTTTTTACAAGCGGCGCGGATATATGAAACCTGCCTGAAATCCTCACGTTTTGAAACGTCGGAGATATGCACCTCAACAATAGGCAAAGCTACCGCCTTTGCCGCATCTAAAATAGCAACACTTGTGTGGGTATAAGCGGCAGGATTTATAACAATACCATCAAAATTACCTAAAGCGTTTTGAATTTCATCAACAAGCACGCCTTCATAGTTGGTTTGCTTTACTTCAACGTAAATATTCTTTTTTTCGCAATGGTCTTCAATCATTTTTTTAAGATCTGTATAAGTATTATTACCGTAAATTGACGGTTCGCGCATACCTAAAAGATTAAGATTAGGTCCGTTTAATACTAAAATTTTCATACTTCCTCCAATAAATCAAGAATTGCTATAGCCGCGGCACTTATTACCGGTGCAACTGCTCGCTGAACTATGCAAGGATCATGCCTTCCTTTAACTGAAAACACAGTATTTTCATTTGTTTTAAGGTCAACCGAGCGTTGTTCTTTATAAATTGAAGGCGTAGGCTTAAAGGCAACATCAAATATAATAGGATTGCCTGATGACATACCGCCAAGCACACCACCTGCATTATTTGTGTAGGTTTTAACACCGTCTTCAAAATAAAACTCGTCGTCATTTTCGCTTCCATAGAGGCTTGCAACGTCAAAGCCTTTGCCGAATTCAATGCCTTTTACCGCAGGAATTGCAAAAACTGCGGAGGCAATATGCCCATCAAGCCCATCAAAAAGAGCACCACCAACGCCAACAGAAAGTCCTGTTATTTTGCATTGAACCATTCCGCCAACGGAGTCGCCCTCTGCCTTTGCAGTTAAAATTTCTTTTTTCATTTCCTCGCCCAAAGCATCGTTTATAACGGGGAAAGGCTTTTTATAAACCTCACTTATCTCATTGCTGAGCTCATCAAAAGCATCGTCATTTTTACCATGAATATTTAAAATATGCGCATCAATATTTATGCCGCGGGATTTTAAAATCTGCAATGCAACACCGCCCATAATGCACAAAGGCGCAGTAAGTCTGCCTGAATATCTGCCACCACCTGCAGGGATTCTGCCGTATTTTACATAAGCAGGATAGTCAGCATGGCCGGGGCGAGGTACTGTTTTTTCATAGTCCTGCGAACGTGTGTTGGTGTTATAGATAACAGCCTCAAAAACGTTGCCATCGGTTACACCGTGTACGTCCACGCCGGATATAATTTCAACCTTATCTTCTTCTTTGCGGGGTGTTGAAAACTCATTTTTACCCGGTGCACGCAAATCAAGAAATGCTTGTAATTCTTCTTTATTTATCTTATGGCCTTTTTTAAGATTTTCAACCTTTACACCGATTTTTTCGCCATGGGATTCCCCGTAAATTTCAATTTTTAAGGTTTTGCCAAACAATGAGATTACCTCTTTCTTAATATATCGCCTTCAGAAAGTTCAAAAGGACAGTCAATAACTATAGTTTCTTGGGGATGGGGTGCTTTATCAACCTTTTCACCCTCACCGTTATACATATTTTTAACTTCAAAGGAAAGACCGATATTATTAGGTGAAATTACCTCAAAAACATCGCCTTCTTTAAAGTGATTGCGTTGTTCCAACGTAAGCCTGCCCTGACTATAGCTTTTTACAACACCTGCAAAAACCTTGTCCTGCTTATATGCCATATCATCATCAGGCATATATCTTTCAAGCTCGCCATAATAAAAACCGCTTGAATATGGGCGATGGCTTACACAATCAAGTTCATTAGATAAAATATCAACGGGCGCAGTTTTATCTATTGCGTGGCGGTAGGCATTAACAACCGTTGCAACGTAATAGGGTGATTTCATTCTGCCCTCAATTTTAAAGGATGTAACACCGGCATCAACAAGTTCATCAATAAAATCAATACACTTCATATCTCTTGAAGATAAAAGTGTTGTGCCTTTTTCGCCTTCTTCAACAGGAAAGAACTCATTGGGGCGCGTCTGCTCAACAAGGTGATAGCGCCAGCGGCAAGGCTGTGTGCATTCGCCTCTGTTACCGCTTCTGCCGGTTAAATAGGTACTTATAAAACATCTGCCCGAAAAAGCCATGCACATTGCGCCATGTACAAAGGCTTCAATTTCAAGGTCCTCGGGAATAACCTTTGAAAATGTTTTAATTTCTTCCAAAGTCATTTCACGGGCAAGAACGATTCTTTTAACACCCATGCCGTAATATACCTTTGCGGCAAAGGAATTCTGACAGTTTGCTTGGGTTGAAACGTGAATTTCAAGGTCGGGTACAGCTTCACGAAGAACACTGATAACGCCTAAATCGGAAACGATAACCGCGTCAACGTTTAATGACTTTAATTTTCTGCCATATTCAACAATATCCTTAAACTCAGGCTCTTTTGCAAAAGAATTTACCGTAACGTAAAGCTTTTTATTTAATGAATGGGCATATTTTACGGCTTCTCCTATATCTTCCAAAGTAAAACCTGTTACTTTTGAGCGAAGCTGCATAAAAGGCCCACCGATATATACTGCATCAGCACCGAATTTAAAGGCAGTTTTTAAACATTCCATATCTCCTGCAGGTGCAAGAAGTTCAAGTTTTTTCATAATCTTCTCCTAAATAAGATTTTTTGAGTATAAGCCGTTTGTACGGGCAAAATCAGGTGTTTCACCGTTTTTATACATATTATATATTCTTTTTACTTCCTTAGAATTTTCAAGGGTAAAGTATAAAACATGAAAATCTGCCCTGATATTTTTATCACCAACGTATAACGGCAAGGAATTTAACAGCGTAACGTATTGCTTATTATTACATATTAAAGTGAAGTTTACGTTCTTTCTGTCAGTCATTACGTTTATGCCGTTGCAGTTTTTACAGTTACCTACAGGGCAAGCGCGCATACGCATTAAAGGCAGATATCCGTACCCGATAATACCAGTTGGTATGGGATTTGAAACTTCTTCAACGTTTCTTTTGCTTGCCTCAAAGGAGATTGTGCAGGCTTTTGCGCCCATATCTTTTAATGCAAAAACACTTTGAGAGTTAAGGATATTAAGTCCCCACCCGCCAACTATGGTAAGATTATACTTTTTAGCAATATTTATCGCACCTATATTATCGCAATAAAGATGCTTGATTGGTGGCATTTTGATTTTGCTTTCATCAAAAATAATTGATGGAAGCTCGCCTATAACACAAGAAAAGCGTGATAAAATATCATCTTTTATTTTATCAATAGGTACGATTACCGCAACGTCATCACTTATATCATCAAGTTGCTTTATATCATTTACGCGAATAACTATATCGTTTTTGCGCGTGTTTACTTCTTTTTGAAGCTTAATTTCATTTATTATATGGTCTTTTACTTTTGTGCGCTTTTCTGTAAGTTCATCAAGTGCCTGACGTCTTAAAGCGTTAAGCCCCGAAAGAGGATATGATAAATTTTCACCAACAAAAACTTCTGCCTCTTTTATATAATAAGGTGTGCCGCCCGTTTTTGAAAGCTGTTTTTTTACATCCTCAGCGCTTGTCGGTCTGTTTATGGCATCTTGGGGAATTTCGCCAAAGACTTCAACGTTATTTTCAGTATCGGAAATTGTTATATGCGCCTTTTCATTTTCCTTGATTTCAGCACTTATATATATAGGTACATCCTGCACCTCATTTTTATACTTTTGCCCAATGTCTTTTAAAATGCCCTCAGAGGCAACAACGTCCTCCTTAGTGCGGTAGCCAAACATATCAAGATTACGTGCATTTTTTAAGTATCCGTCAGTAAAGCCCGAACGTGAAAACACCTTTTTTAAGCCTTCAATATCAGGCTTTTTGTTTGAAAGTGCATCTTTGCAAGCAGTAACGGCCGCAAAAACGTACTCAGGGCGCTTCATTCTGCCCTCGATTTTTAATGATGCAACACCTATCTCTTTTAACTTATTTATATATGGTATATGGCACATATCCTTTAAGGATAATGCGTATTGGCGGTTATTTACTTTAAAATCAAGTCGGCACGGCTGCGCGCACAAGCCACGATTTCCGCTTCTCTGCCCTAAAATTGAAGAAAGATAACACCCGCCCGAAAAGCACATACATAATGCGCCATGTACAAAAACTTCAATTTCTGCCGTTGCATTTTCACATATGTATTTTATTTCTTCAAAGGAAAGCTCGCGGGATAATACAACGCGCTTAAAGCCTAAACCTTCAAGCTCTTTTACCCCCGAAAGATTGTGGGCGGTTAATTGGGTGGATGCGTGCATTTCAAGGGTAGGGAAACTCTCCCTTATTATTTTTGCAATGCCTAAATCCTGCACGATTACCGCATCAACACCGGCAAGAACAACCTCTTTTATGGTATTATAAACATTAGAAAGTTCATCATCCATCGCCAACGTATTTATAGTTGCGTGAACTTTTACATTATGCACGTGGCAATATTTAACGGCATCCTTTAACTCATCAAAAGTAAAGTTTTTGGCATTTCTGCGTGCATTAAAGCTTCCGTAGCCTAAATACACCGCATCCGCACCCGCGCGAACTGCTGCCTCCAACTGTTCCCTTGCCCCTGCAGGAGCAAGAATTTCAATATTATTCACTTTTTTATGCTCCTTTCAAGGCAATATTTACTATATTATAGCATATTGGCGAATTTTTGAAAATAAAAATATAAAAAACTATTGACAATACTTTGAAAATGAGTTATCATAAGCAAGAAATCATTGCTTTAGCATATTAAAGCGATAAATTAAAAGGAGAAGATATTATGAAAAAGATTTTAGTTTTTATGCTCGCCATCGTAATGGTATTTGCTTGCTTTGCAGGCTGCACCAAGATTGAAGACGTTAAAAACGAGGGTGCTACAGGCGAAAATGCTACAGATGCAAACAAACCCGTAATCGTAGTTGGTTACACAATTTACAAACCCATGAACTATTTGGACGAAAGCGGAAAGCTTGTAGGTTTTGATACCGAGCTTGCTGAAATGGTTTTTACAAACCTTGGTTACAAAGTAACATTTAAAGAAATCCAGTGGGAAAACAAGTACACCGACCTTAACTCAGGCGTTATTGACTGCGTATGGAACGGCTTTACCTGCAACAGCACCGATGATGACGGTGTAGCACGTAAGGATAAGGTTGATTTCTCATATAACTATATGGAGAACCGTCAGGTTGTAGTTGTTAAGGCTGATTCAACAATCGCAACAGCAGCAGACCTTAACGGCAAGATTGGTCTTGCTGAAGCAGGTAGTGCAGGCGAAAGCTATGCAAAGAGCTTCGAAGGCGTTGTTTATAAGAGCGCTGTTAAGCAGACAGATACTCTTCTTGAGATAAATTCAAACACCGCTGACTTTGCTGTTCTTGACGCACAGCTTGCTGAAAGCTATGTTGGCAAAGGCGATTATGCTAACCTTAAAGTTGTTGAAGGCTTAACCAGCGACGTTGAATATTATGCAATCGGCTTCAAAAAGGGTAGTGAGCTTACTGCAAAGGTTAATGCTGAGCTTGAGAAACTTCTTGCATCAGGCGCAATCCAGACTCTTGCTGTTAAATACGGTGTAGAAAACACAACTTTAAAGAGCTACGAAGATCAGAAGTAATTTTAACGTTACAACAGAATAAAAACTACTTTAAGCTGACGGGATAATTGTCCCGTCAGCAAAATTTGTGTAAAGGGAAATTTTATGTCTTTTTTAGAGATAACCTCATTCTTAGCAAACGGCTTTATTATATCCTTAATAATCTTTGCCGTTACGTTGCTTATAGGCATTCCGTTAGGTTTGCCAATAGCATTTTGCTCAATGAGCAAATTTAAGCCATTAAAATTTTTGGCTAAAACCTTTGTCTGGATAGTCCGTGGCATTCCACTTATGCTTCAGATATTTATAATTTACTACGTGCCCGGTCTTTTATTTGATACCCCCATTTTCAGCCAGATCGACCGTTACATTATAAGCACCTACGTAATCCCGCATGATGGTGGCTTAATGCAAATGCTTTTAACTAATGCAGGCGGTCTTACAGCAGTACTTATTGCTTTTTCAATAAACTATGCTTGCTATTTTTCAGAAATCTATCGCGGTGGTATTGAAAGTATTTCAAAAGGTCAATGGGAAGCCGGTCAGGTTTTAGGCATGAAGAGATCTCAGATTTTCTCAAAGGTAATTCTTTTGCAGGTTGTTAAAAGAATTGTACCGCCCATGTCAAACGAAATTATTACATTGATAAAGGATACCGCCCTTGCAAACTGCATAATGATACCTGAAATCATTAAGCAGGCAAAGGAGCTTGCCGCAACACAAGCACTTGTATGGCCTCTTTTTTATACAGGTGTGTTCTACTTGTTGTTTGTTGGTATTCTTACAATCTTGTTTGGCCGCTTAGAGAAAAAGTTAGATTATTTTAAAGGTTAGATATGAGTATATTAAATGTAACGGGACTTTCAAAGTCCTTTGGTAAAAACGAAGTTTTAAAAGACATAAGCTTTTGCTTGAATAAAGGCGAAGTGCTTTCCATAATCGGTTCATCAGGTTCAGGAAAGACTACCTTATTACGTTGCCTTAACTTCCTTGAGTTTGCTGAAAACGGCACAATTACCGTCAACAATACGGTTGTTTATGACGGCGCACAGAAAAAGAAGTTAAGCGATGCCCAATTAAGACAGAATCGTTTGCACTTTGGTCTTGTTTTTCAGCAATTTAATTTATTTCCCCAATATTCTGTTTTAAAAAATATTACACTTGCACCTACATTATTAAAATTAGGCACAAATGAAGAAATTACCGCAAAGGCGCTTGAACTTATTAAAAAAGTAGGCTTAGAGGATAAGGCTGATGCTTACCCTTGCACACTTTCAGGCGGACAGCAACAGCGTGTTGCCATCGCCCGTGCTTTGGCACTTGAACCTGACATCCTTTGTTTTGATGAACCTACCAGCGCCCTGGACCCTGAATTAACGGGTGAGGTTTTAAAGGTTATACGCTCGCTTAAAGGCCACGATTCTACTATGATTGTTGTTACCCATGAAATGCAGTTTGCAAAGGAAGTTTCCGACCGCGTTATTTTCATGGCTGACGGCATCATCGAGGAGGACGGTACACCTGAAGCCGTATTTAATAACCCTAAATCAGAGAGATTAAAGGCATTTTTATCTAATAGTTTATAATGATTATCAAATGTCGAGAAATTGATTAAATTTCTCGATAAAGCCGATAAAAATCGGCTTTTTGTTGCAAAAAACCATCTTAAAATGTTTTTTGCAACTTTCATATCATTGCAATAAATATATGCAATTACCAACGGTAATTGTTTGCGAATTCAAGGAATTCGCAGTCGAAATATGGCTTTGCCCTATTTCGACATCCACATAGTCATTATAATGATTTTAACGGCAGATTTTCCTGCCGTTAAATTTTTTCAAAAATTTTTAAAAAAACTATTGACAAGGAAAAACTTTTTTTGTATAATAAATCTGTAATTAGAATAATTCTAAATCTAAAATGATGGAGGTGAGGTAATGACTCAGCAACGACAGCTTGTACTTGATGCAGTTAAGGCGGCAGGTTGCCACCCCAATGCAACGGAAGTTTTTGATCTTGTAAGGCAAAAGCACAGCGTTTCATTGGCAACAGTATATAACAGCCTTAATTATCTTGCCGAAAATGGCTTTGTCCGTCGTGTTGCCATTGCAGGCGAAGCTGATAGATTCGACCACAACACTTTTGAGCATTACCACGCCATATGCGATAAATGCGGTAAGATTTTTGATGTTGAAGTCCACGGCATAGTTGAAGATTTACAAAAAAAATATGGCATCGAAGTAACGTCTTTCGGCATAAACTTACATTGCATATGTAAAAAGTGCCAACAAAACAGTTAAAAATAGGTATAGCCTATAAAAAATAATAAATAATAAAATTCAGCAGGAATTTTACAATGGCAGAATTAAAAGGAACAAAAACAGAACAAAATCTTCAGACAGCATTTGCAGGCGAATCACAGGCTCGCAACAAGTACACATACTTTGCAAGCGTAGCTAAAAAAGAAGGATTCGAGCAGATTGCAGCAATTTTCCAAGCAACAGCAGATAACGAAAAGGAACACGCAAAAATGTGGTTCAAAGAGTTAGGCGAGCTTGGCGATACAGCCGCTAACCTTAAAGCAGCAGCAGAAGGCGAAAATTACGAGTGGACAGATATGTACGCAACCTTTGCAAAGGAAGCTGAAGAAGAAGGCTTCACAGCTATCGCAGCAAAGTTCAGAATGGTTGCAGCTATCGAAAAGACACACGAAGAAAGATATCTTGCACTTCTTAAAAACGTTGAAATGCAACAGGTATTTGAAAAGGCTGAGGAAACAATGTGGGAATGCCGTAACTGCGGTCATCTTGTAATCGGCAAAAAGGCACCTAAGGTTTGCCCCGTTTGCGTTCATCCCCAGAGCTTCTTTGAAATCAGAAAAGAAAACTACTAAAATAAAGCTTTTAAAATTGAAACGGCAGATTTTACTCTGCCGTTTTATTTTTTGCATTTTTAATTAGTTTTTTTATTTGCAAGTCGGATAAGCCATAAGAACGTGTTTCTTCAAGTAATAAGCATATAAGGGCATTTTCATCCATACTTAAATTTTCTTTTACTTTTACTTGAAGGTTGCCCTTTGGCGAAAGATAATCAAAATATAACCCAATGGCGCGTTTATTAAGCACGCCAACATCTTCGGGCATTTCCTTTAAAATAAGCACCTGCTCATATATTTTTTGATAATCGCCCAATTTTACGGTGATGTTTTCTTCAAGCACAGAAAAGGTTTCATCGTCAATGTAGTTCAATGTTACGTCGCCTGAATAACTTATTTGTTCAAGATAAGCAAGCAACGTTAAAAGGTTCAACTGACAGAAGGTATCTTTACCAAACCAAAGTTTAAGCACAGAATATTCTTTTACGGTGTCAAGCACCTGCAGTTTTGAAAGATATTCTTCTTTTTTTACTTCAAGCGATTTGCATCTTACTTTGATAAAAATATCGGAATATATCTCTTTTACAGTTTCGCCCTCCATCATAGCTTCGCAAAAGGGCAGGGCTACGCCACCAAATTTTTTAATAAAATAATCATAAAAAAAATCACCGTTTGTTATATTTAAAATGCTGTTTTTCATAAATCCTCCTTTTAAAGATTTTTTCACGCGATACCCCACCGCACACAAAAGAGTGCAAGAAAATTCACAGTACAAGGCGTGGCGTTCTGGAGGCGAAGGCGCTTACATAACGGTAAGTAACTGAGCCTTCAAGGTTGCCACAACACAGTAATGTGAAGATTTCTCGTGC
>JAZOMK010000253.1:0-1391 GCA_045653985.1 Clostridia bacterium
TCCTTGAAATCTTCAATAAGTTTTGTATCATCGGAGAAGTGAAGAACAAAACCAATCATTAAAAGTTTGCCTGCTTTATCAGCCGCTTCTTTCATTTTGATTGCTTCTTCAGTATTATATGCCATTGGCTTTTCGCAAAGAACGTTTAAACCATGTTCAAGTGCATAAATTGTACATTTAGCATGGTTACAGTTCCATACACATACGTCAACTGCATCAAGTTCTTCTTTTTCAATCATTTCCTCGATTGAGGTGTAGTAGTGGGGAATATCAAATTTTTTTGCAAAAGGCTCTAAACGTGAATCATCAATATCACATACAGCAACTATATCTGCTGCAGGAACATTTTTATAACTTTCTGCATGGACACTGGCGATGCCGCCTGCGCCAACAATACCAATTCTTAATTTTTTTCCGCTATATTCAATTTTTTCTTCAAAAGTTTGTGCGGTAGGTTCATGACTTGCCATATTATTTATCCTCCAAATTCTTTAAGAAATCATAAGCTGTTTTAATATCTTTCAAAGGATTTTCTCCAACCTCGCGCTCGATTGTAAGGAATCCTTTATAACCAATATCATCAAGTGCATTTAAATATGTTTTAAAGGGAACACTTCCTTCGCCTAAAGGAACTTCTTGATAGAATTTTTTGCCTTGGAATTCTTCGGGGATGGGGTGTACCACGTGATATACGATTTCAGGATCAGCATCAATATATTTTACACCGTCTTTTGCGTGAGTGTGAACAATATAATCTTTTAAAGTATATACTGCTTGTACAGGATCATCACCCGTAACCATAACAAGGTTTGCGGGGTCAAGGTTTACGCGTACTGCACCTGAAAGGCTATCTAAAAATTCTTTAAGAACCTTAGCGGTTTCAGGACCGGTTTCAACTGCGAAATAAGCATCCATGCTTTTTGCGTAATCTGAAAGTTCACCGCAAGCATCCTGCATGATTTTATAGCGAGGATTGTTTTTATCTGTAGGAACAACACCGATATGTGTTGTTACGATATTTGTTTCAAGTTCTTTTGCAAGGTCAATGACTCTTTTTGATTTTTCAATATAAATCTTGTTTTGTTCAGGATCACCAAATCCTTTGCCAAAATCACCGCAAAGGGCAGAGAAAACCATGTTTTTATCTTTGATTTTTTTCAGTAAATCTTTTCTTGCTTGCGCATTAAGATTTTCAGGCACGTTTTCACCGCGTGCTGCATACAACTGAACACCATTTGCGCCCATTTTGTATGCGTTTTCTAAAGCTTCGTCAAAAGGCTGACGGAAAGATTCAAGCATTACGCCTATTGGAAATTTATACATTTAAAATTCTCCTTTTTCTTTTTTTATATATTGTAAAACAAAAAAATAAAAAAAGCAATATAAAATAT
>JAZOMK010000254.1:0-1980 GCA_045653985.1 Clostridia bacterium
GAACAAAAAAGCTTTCCACATTTTTGTGGAAATCGTAAAGTGTAGCTTGTGCCGAAGCGAACCGCAGTTGCGGAGATTTCTCGTCTTACGCACTTCAAAGAGTGCGAGAAAATTCGCAAATCAGGGGCGTGTGAGGGTAAAATCGAATGAGCTTACAAGACGGTAAGTGATTGAGATTTTATCCCTTACACAGCCCGCAGTTGCGGAGATTTCTCGTGCTCGTTATTTGTTATAAAATACCTTCATAGTCCCCATAATATTCTCCTTCATCGCAAGTTTAGCATCAAGAGCAAGATTATGGTAATAGTCAGCATCCTTTTTGGCAACGGTTGCTTTTGCGGCAGCATAGCCTGCATAGGACATATATGAATAGTAATTGATTTTGCCGATACCTGCTTTAATAACGTTGCGATAATCTTCGTGTGAAATACCGCTGCCACCGTGCATAACAAGAGGTACGTTTGTTTTTTCAGTAACTTTTTTAACGATATCAACGCTTAAAACGGGTGTTTCGGTATAAATGCCGTGTGCAGTACCAAATGCGATTGCAAGTGCATCAACGCCTGTCTTTTCAATAAATTCAGGTACCATTTCAGGATCGGTATAAAGTGCTTCTTTATTTTCAACTTTTCCGCCACCATCTTCGCGTGAAGGCATTTTACCAAGCTCGGCTTCAACCATAACGCCTCTTGCATGGGCATAGTCTGTCATTTCCTTTGTGCCTTTAAGGTTATCTTCATAGCTTAAAGTTGAAAAGTCAATCATAACTGAATTAAATCCTAATTCGATGGCGCGTTTGCAATATTCAGCATCCTCACCATGGTCAAGGTGAACGCAAACCTTTACTTTTGCGCGTTTTGCTGCTTCAACCATCATAGGGCCGATTTTATCTAAGGGTGCAACGGGTTCATGAACCTGTGCGTGTGCGATAATTACGGGAACGTTTAATTCCTCAGCGGCATCAAGCACAGCAAAAAGGCTTTCAAAGTTTGTTGTGTTTACGCTTGCGGCTGCACCGCCCATTTTTTTTGCTTCATTGATTACTTCTGTTAATGATGCTAACATTTTTTATTTCTCCTCTATATCAATAATTTCATAACCTAAGTAGGTTGAGAATGCTTCCTTTAAAATGTCTGCCATATGACCGATACCAACTGTGGTATGGTGTTTGAAGCCGCCCTTTGCAAGCTTGATAAGTTTATTCTGCAAATCAGGAATTTCAGCAACGCCACCACAACCGAAGAAGCTTTCTTCGATGGGTTCGCCCGTAAAATTACCCTCAGCGGCATAAACCTTTAATTTGCCATCCTCAGTAAAGCCGTTGGAATAAGTCATGGGGAATGCCTTAATTCTGCCCTCATTACTGCCCCATCCGCTTCCGGGATCGCCTTTAGCAAACATCTTATGCTCGGTAACAGTACCGATGCCATCCATTAAGCTCTGTGCAACGGGACCGCAATGGAAAAGGATAACCTTATTTTCATCATCGCCATAATTATTGTTCCAGTCAAGACAAGCGGTGGGCTTTTCAGATGCAAGTGCCATAGCGCGCATTGTGATTGCGCTTGTAAGGTCGATTTCGCATGAGCATACAATACCGCGGTCATTAAGTTCTGAAATAAGCACGCAAGGACAAACGCGAAGGATAGTTTCCATTTCGTTCCAGCAACGAAGCGTCAAAGCATCAAGATGGTATTCTTCAATGTACTCATCTATTACAACAGAAATCTTTGATAATGTCAACATATTTTTATCGGGAACAAGTGAAAAATTGGAATATTCTTTAAGTCTTTTGGTTTTTGCGATAACTCTTTCGTCATCATCAGCCGTATTATTAACTTTAAAGATAAGCTCTGAAAGGTCAAAGCTTTCAACGTTGATGCCGTAGCGCTGAAGTGTAACTTCATCAAAACGAACAGTCTTAAATGCAGTTGTTCTTGCACCAATACAGCCTAAGTTAAAGCGTTTCATGCCCTTAAC
>JAZOMK010000255.1:0-6828 GCA_045653985.1 Clostridia bacterium
GTAAAGAAAAGAATTACGTCAGCAGTTTCAACGGCAACTTCAGCTTGTTTAAGCATCTCGTTATAAAATATATCGTCGCGTTTTAATTCTATTCCACCTGTATCAACAAGTGTAAAAGAATAATCAAGCCAGGTAACGTCAGTATAAATTCTGTAGCGGGTAACACCGGGGGTATCTTCAACGATAGAAAGTCGTTTACCTGAAAGTTTATTAAAAAATGTGGATTTGCCTACGTTAGGTCTGCCAACAACGGCAACAAGAGGTTTCATTTATACGTTCTCCTTAATACCAATAAGTGCCTGCGCAAAAGCAGCGCCTGTATTTTCAATGGGTGTAACTTTTTTATTTATCCAATTTTCAACGTCAGAAACGGTAAGGTCATCAAGGAATTTTCCTTCACCGCGAAGCATAACGTCAGAAATAAATACTTCACTTCCTAAGTCTTTGCCCTCAAGCTGTACTGAAATATCTTTACCGGTTAAAAGTCCCGTAACGGTAACGGATTCACCAAAGAAGAAGTTTGTGATGGGGTAAACGTTTACCGTAAGGTTGGGGAAGTGCTCGTTTAAGATTTTTACCATATCCTCAATAAAGCCTTGGGCAGAAACACCTGTTGCTATTGATACCTTTCTGTCAGGTATCCACGGTGGCATAGTTGGGATATAATCAAGAAGCTCTTGCTTGAATTTTGCAAGCATACCAACACCGTTTTCTATCTGTACAAAATCTTCATAGTCAGCAGCGTTGGGGATAGGTAAGCCTGCCTGAACGTAAAATTCATCAGAAGGGAAAATAAAACGCGAACCTTTAAATTCAAGACAGCTTTCCTGCCATTTTGTAATTTCTTCAACAACGTGTTTTGCATCAAGCTCAGTAAACTTCTTTAATTTTGCAAGCTTTTTTCTGTGATAGGTTAAACCTACAGGGACAACGGCAAGTGATTGGCAGTAAGGATAAAGTGTAAAAAGATCCTCGAAGCTCTTTCTTAATTGGAAGCCGTCGTTAATTTCGGGGCAAAGCACTATCTGCGTGTGGAAATATATGCCTGCTTCGGCAAATCGTCTTAAAATTGACATTATATCCTGCGCTTTGGGATTGCCAAGCATATATCGCCTTAATTCCGTATCAGTTGCGTGAACTGAAATATATAAGGGAGAAATATGCTGGTCAATGATTCTTTGTATTTCACGTTCAGAAACGTTTGTAAGTGTAACGTAATTACCAAAGAGAACTGACATTCGCCAATCATCGTCTTTTACATAAAGTGTTTTACGCATATTGGGCGGTAACTGATCAACAAAGCAGAATATACACTTATTAGAACATGAACGCATACATAATAAATCATTTTCAAAATGTAAGCCAAGATGTTCGTCGTCATATTTTTCGATATCAAATAAAACTGCTTCACCGGTTTCCTGCTCAATAATAGTAACAGTAAGCTCGTTCATTGCATCATAATACTGATAATCCAATAAATCTCTTACCGGAAGGTCATTTATGGCAACAAGGGTATCACCGGGCTTGATATTAAGCTCGGCACAAACAGAATTTTCATCTACACCTATAATTTTATGGTGCATATAGACCCTCCTTTAGAATACGTACTCAACATATAGTATAACATAAAATACCATATATTTCAAGTAAAATCATTTGATAAGTTTAAGAGATGCGGCAGTACGGCTTCAAAATCAACACCATACCATGAAGCATCAGGATTTTTTATTGTTGCTTCCATACAAAGATACGTAAAATCAACTGCATTTGCAAGTGCTTTTTTTATGGGCATATTTTTTATTAACGATGAGAATAAAACCGATGCAAAAATATCGCCCGTACCGTGGAAAGCCTTTGGTATCTTGTTTTTTAAATAGATATCAAATTCGTCGGTGGTTTTATTATAAATTGCCGCACCTAATTTGTTGTCCTTTTCAACGCCGGTTATAACACAGATTTCAGGCCCTAAGAGACATAAATGCTTCATATGCTCTTTTAACTCTGTTTCGCTTGAATAAGGGATGGGGGAATCATAGCCCAATAAAAAGCCTGCTTCAGTAGTGTTTGGTACGATGATATCAGCCTTTCTGCAAAGCTTTTTCATGGTTTCGGGGAAATCTTTATCAAAGCCTGAATATAACTTGCCATGGTCGCCCATAACGGGGTCCACAAGGGTAATGGCATTAAAATCATCAATATATCCCGCAACAATATCTACCTGCTCTTTTGAACCTAAGTATGCAGAATATATGCCGTCAAACTTAAATTCCTGCTTTTTAAACTGTTCTTTAATGTTCTTCATTTCCGTTGAAAGGTCAAGGAAAGAAAAAGAATCAAAAGCAGTGTGGTTTGAAAGTAATGCTGTTGGTATGGGGCAGGCTTCAATTCCCATTGCTGAAATTATAGGAAGGGCAACGGTAAGTGAGCATTTGCCGACGCAGGAAATATCCTGCAAAGTAATTATACGTTTCATTAGTCTTCAAAATCAAGGCAGAGTCTTGCCTTAGTAAAGGGACGGATATAGTTGTCAGCAACAAAAACGTGGTCAGGGTGTACCTGATAACCTTTTAAAGCATCAACTGAAACAAATGAACTGTCAAGCATCATATCAGCATTTGATGATGGAAGGGGAACAATATTAAGCTTAATATCAATAAGCCCGTCAATTTTTCCTTTAAGTGCTTCAAGCTGAAGCTTAGCATCGTTTAAAACTTTAATCTTTTCTTCTCCCTGAATTTCGTCTTTTAATTGCCAAATAATAACGTGTTTAATCATTTTTTTTGCACTCCTTAAATAAATATAATATATTATAACATATAATTAAGGCTTTTTAAAGCACTTTTTTTAAAAAAGATGTTTTACAGTATCTGATTGTTGTGGTAGAATAAACAAAACACATAAAAAAGGACGAAAACAATGTTAAAATTATTGAATTTTTTAGGAAAGTATAAAAAAGAGACAGTTTTAGGCCCTTTGCTTAAAATGCTTGAAGCACTTTTTGAGCTTTTTGTGCCTCTCGTTATATCAGCACTTGTTGATTTAGGTATAAACGGTGGAAGAGGTAGCGGCTTTATTATAAAAATGAGCCTTATCCTTGTTGCATTTGGCGTAATTGGCTTAATCTTTTCCGTTACTGCACAGTATTTTGCTGCAAAAGCGGCAACAGGCGTAGTTAAACACGTGCGCTTTAAACTTTTTGAGCATATTCAATCGTTAGGATATCCTGAAATTGATAAGCTTGGAAAAGCTACCATGATAACACGTCTAACGAATGACGTAAATCAGGTGCAAAACGGCATAAATTTAGCACTTCGCCTTTTATTGCGTTCACCTTTCGTTGTGTTTGGCTCAATGATTATGGCTTTTACGGTAAATGTAAGGCTTGCACTTATTTTTACTGTTGTTATCCCGATACTTGCAATAGTAGTTTTTTCCATAATGTTAATATCAATTCCTCTTTATAAGAAGGTACAAAAACGTCTTGATTCAGTTTTGTTATCAACTCGCGAAACTCTTTCAGGCGCACGTGTTATCCGCGCCTTTTGCAGGGAAGATAATGAAGAAAAAACTTTTAAAGAGAAAAACGACCATCTTCTTTCAATGCAGGTACTTGTAGGTAAGATATCTGCACTTATGAACCCATTAACATATGTTATCATTAACCTTGCAATAGTTTTTCTTATCTATAAAGGAGCTATAAGTGTTGAAAGCGGTATAATAAGTCAGGGCGCACTT
Source organism: Clostridia bacterium (assembly GCA_045653985.1). GTDB lineage: Bacteria > Bacillota > Clostridia > Christensenellales > QALW01 > UMGS1322. Next base: position 3,736 of record JAZOMK010000255.1, read on the forward strand.
ATTGCACTTTATAACTATATGTCTCAGATTCTTGTTGAACTTATCAAACTTGCCAATTTAATTATAAATATTACAAAAGCTTTTGCTTGCGGTAACAGAATTCAGGCGGTTCTTGAAATTGAACCTTCACAGAAAAACGGTGAGAATACTATAGTTTCAGAAAACGCACCTGCTGTTGAATTTTCCGAAGTTTCCCTTATTTATGGGGATGACCGCGAGCCTTCAATAGAAAATATTACTTTTACTGCAGAAAAAGGCGAAACTATCGGCATTATCGGTGGTACAGGCTCAGGTAAAACCAGTGTGATAAATATGATACCTCGTTTTTATGATGCTTCAACGGGTGTTGTAAGCGTGTTTGGTACTAACGTAAAAAATTGGGATATGGATGCTTTAAGAAGTTTAATCGGCATCGTGCCCCAAAAGGCTGAGCTTTTTAAAGGTACAATACGCGATAACCTTAAATGGGGCAATATAAATGCAACCGATGAAGAATTATTTGTTGCACTTAAAAAGGCACAAGCGCTTGATGTTGTAAACAGTAAAGAAGAAGGTCTTGATGCTATTGTTGAACAGTACGGCAGGAATTTTTCAGGCGGTCAGAAACAACGCCTGACTATTGCGCGTGCGCTTGTTAAAAATCCGCGCATTCTTATTTTTGATGATAGTGCTTCGGCACTTGACTATGCAACTGATGCAAAGTTAAGAAGCGAAATAAAACAAATGACCGATGCTACAGTCTTTATAGTATCACAAAGAACCTCCTCCATTTCCCATGCTGATAAAATCGTAGTTCTTGAGGATGGTAAAATCTGTGATATTGGTACCCATTCTGAACTTCTTGCAAAATCTGAAGTTTATCGTGAGATCCATTACTCTCAGGTAAAGGAGGATGAAAGCAATGAATAATGTATTTGGTAAAATATTAAAATATTTAGGTAAATTCAAACATTTATTGATAATTTCCATTATATTGTCCGTAGTAACTGTTGTCCTCACACTTTACGTTCCGATTATTGCAGGTGATGCCATTGATTATATCGTTGGTAAGGGTAACGTTGATGTTGTAAAAGTTGCTGAACTTTTAGTAAAAATCGTTATTGTTGTTGCGATTACTGCGTTGATACAATGGCTTTGCGGTATAATAAACAATCGTGTAACTTATGGTGTTGTTAAAAACGTGCGTGAAGCCGCATTTGGAAAAATTCAAAAATTACCGTTAAAGTATATTGATACTCATCCAACAGGCGAAACGGTAAGCAGGATTATTTCTGATACCGATCAGTTTGCTGATGGCCTTTTAATGGGCTTTACCCAATTCTTTTCAGGTATCGTTACAATTATTATTACCTTGATATTCATGATACAATTAGATTGGAAGATAGCCCTTGTGGTCGTTGTTTTAACACCGCTTTCGCTTTTAATTGCCAACTTTATTGCGAAGCGCACCTATTCGATGTTTAAAAAACAATCAGAAACCAGAGGCGAACAAACAGCCTATATTGATGAAATGATATCAGGCGCTAAGGTGGTAAAAGCTTTTTCAAGAAAAGAAGAAAGCCTTTCAAAATTTAAAGAAATAAATGACAGGCTTGAAAAACATTCCTTAAAAGCAATATTCTTTTCATCACTTACAAACCCCACCACACGTTTTGTAAATAGTGTTGTATATGCTTGTGTTGCAATGCTTGGCGGCATAATGGTATTTTCGCCTGAAGAAGCACTTACAGTAGGTGGTCTTACCATATTTTTAAGTTATGCAAATCAATATACAAAACCCTTTAATGAAATTTCAGGCGTTGTTGCAGAAATGCAGAATGCCCTTGCCTGCGCATCACGCGTATTTGAACTTATTGAAGAAGAACCGCAAACACCGGATAAAGAGGATAATTTGAAAAACGTTTCAGGCAACGTTCAAATGAATAACGTTTCATTTTCTTATGTGAAAGAACGCCCGTTAATTCAGGCACTTTCTTTAAAAGTTGAAAGTGGCAAACGTGTTGCAATAGTCGGCCCTACAGGGTGCGGCAAAACTACGTTGATAAATTTACTTATGCGTTTTTATGATGTTAATTCAGGCGAAATTTCAGTAGATAACGTAAATATAAAGGATGTTACACGTGCATCTTTAAGAAATAATTACGGTATGGTTTTGCAGGAATCGTGGCTTAAAGCAGGAACAATACGTGAAAATATTGCTTTCGGCAAGGAAGATGCAACTGAGGAAGAAATTATTTCGGCAGCAAAAGCAGCGCACGCCCACAGCTTTATTAAACGTATGCCCAATGGCTATGATACTGTTATCGGTGAAGATGGCGGAAGCCTTTCGCAAGGGCAAAAACAGCTTTTGTGTATTGCGAGAATTATGCTTAAAATACCACCAATGCTTATCCTCGATGAAGCAACCTCATCTATTGATACAAGAACTGAAAAGAAGATTCAGGATGCCTTCTCACGTTTGATGAAAGGCAGAACAAGCTTTATCGTTGCGCACCGTCTTTCGACTATACAAAACGCAGATATAATCTTAGTTATGAAGGATGGTAACGTTATTGAAAAGGGTAGTCATAATGAACTTTTAAAGCAAAACGGATTCTATTCAAAATTATATCAAAGCCAGTTTGAAGCAAATTAAAAAAGCCGTCGAAAGACGGCTTTTTCGTTGTTATAAATTATAATTCTGAATTTTCGATTTTTGTTATTTTTGCAATACGTGTTGCGTGTCTGTCGCCCATAAATTCAGCGCCAAGCCATGTATCAACAATATCAAGTGCAAGGTTTAAACCAACAACGCGCGCACCCATAGCAAGGATGTTTGAATCGTTATGCTCTCTTGTTGCGTGTGCAGAGAAAGTGTCTGAGCAAAGGGCACAACGAATGCCTTTTACCTTATTTGCTGCAATGCTCATACCGATGCCTGTACCGCAAATTAAAATGCCTTTTTCAGCTTCACCGTTTACAACGCTTTTTGCAACGGGATAAGCATAGTCAGGGTAATCAACGCTTGAAGGGGAATCACAACCAAAATCCTTAACTTCAAAACCTTTTTTTGTAAGATGTTCAATGATGGCGAGCTTTAATTCATATCCGCCG
>JAZOMK010000256.1:0-3334 GCA_045653985.1 Clostridia bacterium
ATTATCCGGGATATATTTATAAAACGTTAAAAAATGAATTTAAAAACATTGTTTCTGCTTTTCACATTGGAACTGCAGGGGATCAATCACCTCGCTTTTTCCGCAGTGGTTGCACTTTTGAAGAGGCAGAACGCGTAGGTACTACGATAGGTAATGAAGCAATTCGCGTTTTAAGCGAGATGAAGTTTTCATCTGATATTGATATTAAAACTTATCATGAAGATGTTATACCTGTGCGAAAAGATATACCAACTTATGAACAAGCAGTTTACGATCTTAAAAAGTCTGAAGATGAGCTTAAAAGTGCCGTTGAAAATAACCTTGATCAAGGTACCATACGTAGTCTTGAATGTGCAGTTATAGGCGCAAAAAGAATGTTAGGCCTTGCGACAATCGGCAAAGAGACGGTATATTCATTAAACGGACATCATCCTTTTGAGGTTTTTCTTATGCGCATTGGTGAGTTTGCAATTCTTGCACTTCCCACAGAAACTTTTGTTACTTATGGTTTGCAGATACAAGATAAGTCGCCTTTTGACTATACCGTTGTAGTAACTTGTGCTAATGGCTATGGTAGGGGGTATATATGTACACCTGAAGCCTTTGAAGAGGGCGGTTACGAAGCACTTGGTTCGTTATATACGGGCGAGAATGGTGATAACCTTGTTGCTGCGGCACTTAACCTGCTTAATGAAGCAAAAGGATGTTAATATGAAAAATGTATGGTTACTTGGCGATTCCATAAGGATGCAGTATGAAAAATACGTGCAGGAAAATCTTAAAAATATTAAAATAGAATCGCCTGCAGAAAATTGCAAATTTTCATCGTTTATGCTTAATAGCTTGCGCTTTTGGTTGCCGAGGTTAGAAAAGCCGGATGTAATACACTTTAATGCAGGACTTTGGGATACTGCTTGTTTGTATGTTGATGACGGCCCTTTTACAAAAAAAGACGATTATGTAAAAAATATTTTAAGCATTACGCGTGAATTAAAAAGATATAACGTTCCAGTTATTTTTGCAACAACAACGCCCGTTAACGCTGAAGATATTTCGGCAGTTGCAACGCCAAGCGTTGATGCACCTGATGCGAAAACCGTTTTTAAGCAAGATAATGACAGAATAAAAGAATATAATGACGCTGTTGTTGTGGAACTAAAAAAACAAGGTATAATTATAAATGATTTATTTTCACTTGTTATAAATAATCGCAAAGAGTATATTTGTTCTGATGGCATTCATATGAATGAAGATGGAATAAAAATGCTTGGTGATGCGGTTATAGAAAATATTAAAAAATGTATAGGAGAATAAAAAAATGAAATACATACTTGATACAGCAAATCTTGAAGACATTAAGCATGCAAATGAATTTTATCCCATTTGTGGCGTAACAACAAATCCATCACTTGTTGCTAAAGAGAAAAAGGACTTGGTTGAGCTTGTAACTTCAATACGTAATGTTATTGGACCTGATAAGATGCTTCACGTACAGACAACAGCAACTAAGGCTGAAGATATGGTAAAAGAAGCTAAAATGCTTAAAAACTTAGTTGGTGGCGAATTTTACGTTAAAATTCCTATTGGCGAAGAAGGCTTAAAGGCAACAAAAATGCTTAAAGAAGAGGGAATTGGCGTTACTATGACGGCTATATTTACACCGCAGCAGGCTTTAATTGCCGCTATCGCAGGCGCAAGCTTTGTAGCACCTTACGTAAACCGTCTTGATAACATTTCAGCCGATGGCGTTCAGGTTGTAGCTGATATTGTTCATATGTTTGATACCTTCGGTCTTGATTGTGAGGTTCTTGCCGCAAGTTTTAAAAACACAATGCAGCTTCACAACGTTGCTTTGGTTGGTGGTCATAGTGCAACAATTTCACTTGATATACTTAAAGCTGCAATTTCACATCCTATGACGGATGCTGCAATCGCAGGTTTTGAAAAGGATTGGAAAAACGTTTATGGAGATAAGTCAGTTGCTGACTTAATTTAAGTTAATTTTAAAAGGGGATGTCAAAAAGACGTCCCCTTAGTTTTAAAAGCAAAAGCCTGCATTTTTGCAGGCTTTTATGTTATGCTTTTTTAATAAGAGCAACCCAATCGTTTTCGTCAGGTCTTTCTTCAAGCTTGTAAGCAGGTGCACCGTTTTGATCAGTTGTATTTGCTCTGATTGTAACGGCATCCATATACTCATTTGTGCGAGGATTATACCATTGAAGTGTATAAGAAGCATCTGCATCCATATTACCAACGATACCGCTGGTTTTGTCTGTGCTGAATAAGTATATAACGTAAAGTTCGTTATTTATTGTAGCACAAGCATAAAGAGTGGTTTCGTCTTCCGGTGAGAAAGAAACTTTATTATCAAAATCAGGTACAAGATTCCACCAGTTAAATGACTCAAAAAAGCTCTTCATGTATCCAACCTGATATGCTGAAGGAAGTTCAACTGACTGAGACCACGGAATATTTTTTTCTTCTTTTGTTACAGTTGAATAGCCATCCATGCGCTTAGCATCTCTGTCCATTTCAAAAGAGCCTTTGTAAAGCCATACGTCAGTTGCACCGTAACCGTAACCAAACAAACCGCTTAAAATGGAAAGCCATGCTCTTGATCTTGCGCCAAAATCATTTGTCCAGAATCCTGCGTAGAAATCTTCATAGTTGATTGCTACTTTAGGTGAATTCCAATATTCCTTTGCTGAAAGGGCATGGGGGAGCTTGTAAACGGGATGCTTCCATTGTGTTGCCCACCAGTCATGACCGCATTTTTCGGAAACATCATCGTCGGCGAAAACAGATCTGCCACCGTTTGATTTCTTGGGGTAATAAGCACCTTCACCGGTTACTGTTGTCCAGATAGCACTTTCCTGATGTCCTGATAAAGGACGGTTGTATGGGTCATGCTTGTGCATAAATTCAGCAACAGTAACCCAAGGGTTATTAGCATAGTTCCACCAGGTTTTTTGACCGGGATGGTTCTCGTCGTACATATCGTTATCACATTCCTGCGCAAGTGTCCACATAACGGGATATGCGGCATATCTTGCGCACCAGTATCTTGCTAAAATCTCGAGCTTATCGCCATCATTATAGAATTCTTCGGTAAGTCTTGTGCAGAAGAAAAACTGTGCGTTTGCGTGGGTAATACCTCTGTCAGCAAGATATTTAAAGTATAAATCAGCATGCTTAAATTCATCAAGTGATTTTTCAGTAAAACCACCATCTAATGTGAATCCGCCAAGAGGCTCAGATTGATACATATTAAAGCCTTGTGAAATACGCTTTTCAACAATGTATTTAAAGTGAGAATCAGTTTCAATGCCAACAG
>JAZOMK010000257.1:0-5793 GCA_045653985.1 Clostridia bacterium
TATTGGATTCACGATTGTGATTACGTTACCATTGATAAAATCAAGATTTTTGCTGAGGTTGAATATCCCAACAATGACGGCATCCATATAAACTCAAGCCGAAACGTAACCATATCAAACTGTGATATTACCTGCGGTGATGATTCAATAGTAGTACGTGCCAATAACGTTGCCTTACCTGAAAATAAAATCTGTGAAAAAGTAACGGTAACAAACTGCAATTTAACAAGTTACTCAGGCGGTGTAAGAATCGGTTGGAAAAATGATGGTGTTATCAGAAACTGTACTTTCTCAAATATCGTTATGACCAATACTACAGTTGGTATTGATATTATTCTGCCCCACTTCCTTTTTGACCCTGAAAAGCTTTTTACCGCTGATATGGGAAGGGAAGCAACACTTATAGAAAACCTTTCATTCAATAATATTATTATGAACAATAACTTTGCTTATCCCATAAAAATTCTTATTGATGAGCGCCCCGAAACAAAGGTTGAAGCAATACGAAATATATATTTTTCAAACATCCACGCTTCAAGCCCCTGCGGTATTTGCTTGCTTGGACGCAAGGAAAATCCCCTTGATAATATCCGTTTATCTGACTGCACCTTTGAAATTATTGATTTTTCTGCTTTTGATAATAAAGCACACCACGGTGCACAAAATAAAAAGGATCTTCCGGGCGCCTACCCCACTTTCCGCTATTGCGACAAAGTTGTTATGAACAACGTTGAAATACGTACAAAAAACAATTAAGTAATACACCGTAGAAAGTAATTTTTCTGCGGTGTATATTTTTATAAAAAAATAAGTCCGATAAAAAATCGAACTTATTTTTATTATATAAGATAAAACTTTTAAAATGCATCATCAATGATACCCAAATCCCAGTACAACCTTGATAAAACGTATTTATCCCTAATGTCTTTACTTGCTTTGAAATAGGTAAGTAAATCATCATTTATGCCTATTTCATCAGGGGTTTTAGGTGCATCTATTTTATCAAGTAACGCTTCAATTTCGTCTATTGTTGGAATTTCATCATCTATAATTTTGATTATTTTGTCCCAGTTTTCAATGATTTTTTCTAATCTTAAAGAATGTTTTTCTTTTGAATATTTTTGATCCTTTTCTTCCTGAAGAATCATTGTTTCCGCACCTTTACCAACAAGGGTGCGTAAATCATCATTCCACTTATCAACACTAAAGGAATCAACGTATTTTAATGCCTCTTCCCTGTCAGGTGTTATTGTTTTTATTTTCTGATAAAGTTTTACGGCAAGATATGTGCCTATACCGCATTGAATACCATGGAGTTCAACAGGTGCGTTAAACTCAAGCCCGCGCATATCCCATAAGTGCGAGAAATAATGCTCAACACCTGATGCGGGACGTGAAACACCTGCATACGCCATAGCAACACCGCCAATAACTAACCCTTCAAAAACTGCTTTGACGGCTTCTTCATCACGTTTCAGGAGTTTTTCGGCATTATCAACACATTTTTTTAACGCACTCCTTACTAATGATGCAATCTCTTCGCAATAATACTCATCAACAATTACGTTGGCTATCCGCCAATCGCAAATGCTTATATATTTTGCAAGCATATCACCAAGACCTGCTTTAAGCATTTTTAACGGTGCGTTTTTAAGCACGTCAATATCGCCAATTATGTAATCTGCACAAGTAGAATTTAAGGAAACTTTTAAGGAATCCCTTTCCATTGATGAGGTTTTTGAAGCATAACCATCCATAGACGGTGCAGTAGCAACTATCATATAAGGTTTTTGTGTAACTGCCGCAATAATTTTGCCGATATCATTAATTACACCTGAGCCAACGGCAATGATAAAATCGCAGGCGTAATCGTAGTGCATTATTGCTGAGCCAACACTTTCTTCATCAGGTTTAACCTCGTCTTTAAAATCAAATGAAGAATATTTTACGTTATTTGATTCTAAAACGGATACCACTTTTTTCCCTGCTGCTTCAAAGGTATTTTTATCAGCAAGCAGAAATACCTTATGCGCGTCTTTTACTAAATCGGCAATTTTTAAAATTGCATTCTTTTCAACTATAACATCTTTTATTTCGACAGTATGTATTTTTCCGCAGGTGCAGAAAAAATCACGATAGAATTCCATTTTATTCAACTTCCCTTGCAAGCATTTCTTCGATTTTAGTTAAAATCTCATCCTTACCCGTTTTCTTTACAGAAGAAACGGGTATTATCATATTTGCGATTATACCTGTTTCAACTGACAACGTTTTAATTGCTTTTTGCATTTGCGATGCACTTAATTTATCAGCTTTTGTTGCACCAATTATAAATGGGACATGATAATATGAAAGCCATTTTATCATATCCTTATCGCCCTCAGAAGGATTATGGCGTATATCTATTAAAAGAACAACGCCTTTAAGCTGTTCGGAACGTGAAAGGTAGCCTTCCATAAGCCCTGCCCAACGTTCCTTTTCCTTATCGCTTACTTTAGCAAAACCATAACCGGGAAAATCCATAAAATAAAAGCTATCGTTTATTTTAAAGGCGTTTATCAATATGGTTTTACCCGGAGTCTGCCCTACTTTAGAAAGTTTACCGTTATTGCAAATCATATTGATAAAGCTTGATTTGCCTACGTTTGATTTGCCTGCAATGGCTATTTCAGGCAAACCTTTGTCGATATATTGCGATGAATAGGCAAAGCCGTAATCATACACTGCTTTTTTTACTATCATTTGTATTTAATCCTTTACAAGAATATTATCTAAAACTAAATCAACACTATCAACGGGAATAAACTCAATATTGTTTCTTACCTCTTCAGGAACATCATCAATATCCTTCTGGTTATCAATGGGAATAATTATTCTCTTTATTCCGCCACGATACGCTGCAAGAGATTTTTCCTTTAAACCACCGATAGGAAGCACCCTGCCCCTTAAAGTGATTTCGCCCGTCATTGCAGTATCGCCGCGCACAGCAATACCGGTTATTGCAGAAACCATTGCAGTAAACATTGTTACGCCCGCTGACGGACCATCCTTAGGTGTTGCGCCTTCAGGAATGTGAATATGAATATCCTTTTCCTTGAAAAATTCGTTTGCAATATTGAACTTTTCGGCACGTGTTCTGATAAGTGAAAATGCAGTGCGGGCAGATTCTTTCATAACGTCGCCAAGCTGGCCTGTTAAAAGAAGTTCACCGCTGCCTACATAGGTAGTAACGTCAATTTCAAGAGTTTCGCCACCGATGCTTGTCCATGCAAGGCCTGTTGCAGAGCCAACCTTATTATCAAGCACAATATCATCACGATGATATCTTGGCTTGCCAATAAGTTCTTCAAGGTGTTTTTTATCTAATTTAATCTTGCGTTTGCCGTTTTTAACGATTTTACAAGCGCATTTTCTTAAAAGTTGACCTAACTGACGTTCAAGAGAACGCACGCCTGCTTCGCGGGTGTAATTGTTTATAATATGAAGCATTGCTTCATCTGTTAAAGTAACATCACCCTCTGCCATGCCGTTTTCTTTAAGTTGTTTTAACAGCAAATGATCCTGGGCAATGTGAAGCTTTTCAACATCAGTATAGCTTGAAAGTTCAATGATTTCCATTCTGTCCCTTAAAGGTCCGGGGATACCATCAAGCGAGTTTGCAGTTGTAATAAACATTACACTACTTAAATCGTAAGGAACTTCCAAAAAGTTATCTCTGAAAGTGTTATTCTGTTCAGGATCAAGTACCTCAAGCATCGCACTTGAAGGATCGCCCTTAAAATCAGATGCCATTTTATCAATTTCATCAAAGAGGAATACAGGATTTATTGTACCTGCCTGCTTCATTGCGGTGATAATTCTACCCGGCATTGCGCCAACGTAAGTTCTTCTATGGCCGCGGATTTCTGCTTCATCCCTTAAACCACCAAGACTCATACGGACAAACTTTCTGCCAACAGCCTCAGCAATAGATTTTGCAATGGAGGTTTTACCTACTCCGGGAGGGCCTACAAAACAAAGAACAGGGCCACGCATCGAATTTGAAAGTGCGCGTACGGCAAGATATTCTATGATTCTTTCCTTTACCTTATCCATACCGTAATGGTCGCGATCAAGAATCATCTGTGCGTTTTCAAGGTCAAGGTTATCTTCCGTCTGCTTTTTCCAAGGAAGGTCAACAAGAGTTTCAACATAAGTCCTTAAAATTGCCGTTTCAGGCATTGCCGCAGGCATTTTGGACATTCTTGAAAGTTCTTTTTCTGCCTTTTTTCTTGCTTCAATGGGCATTTTGCTTGACTTGATTTTTTTAAGCAATTCTTCATTTAAGGCTTCATCATTATCGCCTAACTCGCGGTGAATAGCCTTAATTTGTTCATGAAGATAATAATCTCTTTGTGCCTTATCCATCTGGATTTTCACCCTACCGCGAACACGCTGTTCGATGGCGAGGATCTGGTTTTCGTTATCTAAAAACGCAAAAAGTTTTTCAAGCCTATCAATAGGATCAAGTGCTTCAAGAAGCTCTTGACGCTTAAACGTATCATCAATAACTGCCGCGGCAACCGTATCAGCAACAAGGCCCGGTGCACGCATATTTTTTACTGCAGTAATAACATCAGCAGGAATTTTTTTACCGTTTTTGGCATAAAGTTCAAGTTCACCGATAACCATTCGCATATGTGCTTCGGCTTCAATTAAATCAAACTCCTGAACTTCCTCAATTTCAGATACTTCACCGCAAAAGCTGTTTTCATCAAGGATAAAGCTTTCAATCTTACCGCGTTGAAGACCTTGCGCTACAATTCTTACACCTTCACCGGGAAGACGGAGAAGTTGTTTTATTTTTGCAACTGTACCAATGGTAAATATATCATCACCCGTTGGTTCTTTTGTGTCAGGATCTTTTTGTGATACAAGCATAACAAGGCTATCCCCTGCCATTGCTTCTTCAATGGCCGAAATTGCTTTTTTTCTTTCAGCCTCAACGTTTATCGTCATATTAGGAAATACTACCACTCCACGTAACGGCAGTATCATCATTTTTTTATTTTCCATAAATTACTCCTTTATATTGTCCCCTGTATCTTCTTTTTTCTCATTATCATTAGTATCTTCATTTTGCTGATTTTTACGCATATTCATTGCTTTTTCAATCATATCGCGTATCTTTTGCTGTATGCCTGATTTTATTTCGCACTCAAAAAATTCAGGAACGGTATATATCCACATAAGCATAAAAACTGTAAGCTGAAGTACCGTACTTACCGCAACAAGTGCAATTAACAGCGTTATATTGTTTGCAAAAGCAACTGCAAATGCTTGCATCATAAACGGCACTATAAGACCGCCTATAATGAAGGGCATTATTCTGAACATACTTTTCCATACTCTGCCCTTTAAAATTTCCCTTGCATAGCTAAGAGAAATTAAAAAACGACATCTTCCGCTTACTGTTGCTATTGTCATATGCCTTATATAAAGCAAAAGCCATGATGCTAAAAGAACAGCTAAAAACAGAAAAATCAACGAAACTATTACCGAGGACATAATAAATATTCTGTTTTGGATATTTAATGCCATTAAAACAACATAAACCGTTGATGCAACCATGCTTTGAACCTGCATTACTACCCACGATGCAAGCAAGCTTACAATTATCATTATAATTATTTTTTTAATTGATGCTTTTAGCACCGATGAATCAGGATTGTTTTTTTCAAAAATAATCCCTGTTGCGAGAAGTATTACATAAGCGTCAAGTACGTATATTAAAACCGAACTTAAAATATCTAA
>JAZOMK010000258.1:0-4374 GCA_045653985.1 Clostridia bacterium
TAACCGGAGCAGAATAATTCATCCTACCAATGTTAATTGTTGTGCTTTGTGGTTGACTGACAGTACGGAAACTGTCTTTTTCTGTATGATCTGTAAAATCGCTTTCCCATCTGTCATCAATTTTTGAATATTCCTGTCTTCTCGAAATAGGCTTTGGCAAAAATGATTCTGTTCTATCTTCGGGAATTTCATCAAGGAAACGTGACTTGGGATTGGCGTGTGTTTCACCAAACTGAAATCTTACTGAAGCATATGTAAGATAAAGCTTTTTCATTGCACGAGTAATGCCTACATAACAAAGTCTGCGTTCTTCTTCAAGTTCATTTTTATCATTCATTGCACGTGAAAGCGGAAAAATTCCTTCTTCCATACCTATCATAAAAACTGTCGGAAATTCAAGACCTTTGGCTGAGTGTAATGTCATTAACGTAACCTTACCATTATTAGAACCAAAAAAGTCATTTTCTTCAGGTTCAGAAACAAGCGCAATATTTACAAGATAATCTTTTAATGTTGCATCAGGGTTATCTTCGAAATACGTTTTTGCCGCATTTGAAAGTTCCTGCAAGTTATGTAACCTATCTTTTGCTTCATCGGTGTTTTCATTACGGTACATATCCATTATGCCCGTTTTATCAAGCATAAAGTCAAGAAATTCTGTTGGCGTCATAAGCATGCTGTTTGTCATAAGCTCGTCAATAAGCTGTGCAAAATCCTTGATTTTATTACGGATTCTACCAGAAAAATCATTTATATCACTTGAAAGAATTACTCCCAGCAGACTATCCTCGTTTGCCGTTGCCTTATCTGAAAGTTCAGCTAAAGCAGAATCACCAAGACCACGTTTAGGCACGTTGATTATACGCCTTAACGCAACTTCATCATCAGGGTTAATCAAAATCCTTAAGTACGCTATTGCATCCTTAATTTCTTTTCTTCCATAGAATGGTTGTCCGCCATAAACCGCATAAGGCACACCGCTACCCATAAGCATTTCTTCAACAATACGCGATTGGCTGTTTGTGCGGTACAATACAGCAAAATCGTTATATGATGCGCCCGTTCTTACCATTTCATTCATTTCAGAAACTATATAGTAAGCTTCAGATCTGCCATCAGAAAGTTCTTCAATACGTAATTTTGCACCATTGCCTTTATCTGACCAAAGATGCTTGTTTTTTCTTGATTTATTGTTTGAAATAACAGCATTGGCACTTTCAAGGATGTTATTTGTTGAACGATAATTTTGTTCAAGTTTTATAACTGTTGCATTTTTAAAATCTTTTTCAAACTCAAGAATGTTTCTTATGTCTGCGCCACGCCATCCATAAATACTCTGATCATCATCGCCAACAACACAAATATTATTCCATACTGATGCAAGTTGCTTAACAAGCCTGTATTGCACCATATTAGTATCTTGATATTCATCAACATGAATGTATTTAAAACGCGTAGCGTATTTATCAAGAATTTCCGGGAATTTGTGAAAAAGAACAACCGTTTTTATTAAAAGATCATCAAAGTCAAGGGCATTGGCTTTACGCATTCTTTCTTCGTAAAGAGCATAAACCTCTGCATACAGCTTTTCTCTTGGATTAGTTGAAAAATCAAGTATTTTCTTAGGCCCTTCCATTTTATTCTTGGCTTCTGAAATAACATATAAAAATTCTTTGGGCGGGTTATCTTTAGGAGAAAGATCCATTTGTGCAAGAATTTCAGCTATTAACTTTTTCTGGTCGTCATCATCATAAATTGTAAAATCTTTTGAATAACCAAGTGCCTCGATTTCTCTATGAAGAATACGCACGCACATTGAGTGAAATGTTGAAACCCACACATCAGCATTGCCGCAAACTTTTTCAACACGTTCACGCATTTCCTTAGCTGCTTTATTGGTAAATGTAATTGCAAGAATGTTCCACGGTTCAACCTTTTTATCAAGAATAAGATGAGCAATTCTGTGCGTCAATACGCGTGTTTTACCACTTCCCGCACCTGCTAAAATAAGCACTGGACCTTCTGTTGTAATTGCCGCTTTTTTTTGCTCAGGATTAAGTTTTGCATTTTCAATAAATATATCTGCCACAGTATATACCCCTAAATTATATTTGATTTTATTATATCACATTAAATTAAAAAAGTCACTAACAAAACCCTTTTAACAAAAATATTTTTTATTGCATATAGTATAAAAGATTATCAAAGGAGGTAATTTATGAAACTAAAATTTTTATCACTCATTTTACTTATCGCTATAGTTATTTCATCCTTTTGCGGATGCAAAAAAAGCGAATCAAATGTACTTAGAGTTAACGAAGTAACACACTCTATTTTTTATGCACCTTTTTATGCTGCAATAGAATTAGGCTTTTTTAATGAAAAGAATATTGAAATTGAATTGATAAACGGTGGCGGCAGTGATAAATCAATGACAGCACTAATAACAGGTCAGGCAGATATCGGTTTTATGGGACCAGAAACTGCAGTATATGTGTTTAACGAAGGGCAGGAAGACTACCCAGTAATAATAGCACAAGTAACACAGCGCGACGGCTCTTTCCTTGTTGGCAAAACTCCTGATACAGAATTTTCATGGGATAAATTAAAAGGCACATCTATAATTGGCGGAAGAAAAGGCGGTATGCCCGAAATGACGCTTGAATACGCTTTAAGAAAGAACAATCTTGAGCCAAACGTTGATTTAACCGTAAGAACTGACGTAAGTTTTGACCTTATGGGTGGTGCATTTATGTCAGGCGAAGATCAATACGTAGCATTATTTGAACCAAGCGCATCAACAATGGAAATGGCAGGCGAAGGTTTTATTGTTGCATCAATCGGTGCAGAAACAGACTTTGTTGCCTATACAGCAATGATGGTTACGCAAAGTTATAAAAATAAAAACAGCGAAAAATTACAAGACTTTATCGATGCACTTTATAAGGGCCAACAATGGGTTGCAAATCACACGCCAACAGAAATCGCCGAAGTAATTGCCCCATCATTCCCTGACAGTGATATTAAGCTGATAGCAAAAGTTGTTGAGAATTATAAAAAAATTGACGCATGGAAAACTGAACCATCATGCAATGAATCCGATTTCAACCAACTGATAAAAGTTATAAATTCAGCAGGAATTGAAGTTGAAAACGTTGATTACAATAAAATCGTAGATAATACCTTTGCAAATAACGTAGGTAAAGAGCGTTGAATCATCAACGCTCTCTTATATTTTTATACTATTTAATGAATCTTGTTATTGACATAAAAAGGCTTATTACATATAATATAATCAGTATATTCTGTAAAGATAATCAATATTTTTATACTAATAAGCAAGGAGACAAAACAATGAAAAGAAGTAAAGTAAACGAACTTATGAAAGAAAATCTTGATTTCATCAACGAAATGAAATTCAACCTTCCCCCATTTGCTTTTTTCAAGCCCGAAGAATGGAAAGAAAAAGGTCACGAGTATGACGAAATCAGAAACCATATGCTTGGCTGGGATATTACAGATTACGGTTTAGGCGATTATGAAAAGGTTGGTTTATTCCTTTTTACAATCCGCAATGGTTCACTTTCCGAGCCTGACTGCAAAAAAACTTATGCTGAAAAATTACTTATATCTGATGAAAATCAGGTTTGCCCCATGCACTTTCATTGGAATAAAATGGAGGATATAATTAACCGTGGTGGCGGAAATCTTATTGTTCAGGTTTACAACTGTGCAGAAGATGAATCATTAGCCGACACACCTGTTACAGTTACAAGTGATGGCAGAGTTTACACAGTCCCCGCAGGAACAAAACTTTGCTTAAAGCCAGGCGAAAGCATTACCCTTCCCCCTTATCAGTATCATGCTTTCTGGGCTGAAGAGGGACATGGTAAAGTTCTTATCGGAGAAGTTTCAATGGTAAATGATGATAATACCGATAACCGTTTCTTTGAGCAGATGGGCAGATTCCCCAAAATTGAAGAAGATGAAGAACCTATGTATCTTCTTTGCAACGAATATCCTGAGGCAAAATAAGGTGATTTTATGAAATTAACTGTATTTGGCGAAATTTTATGGGATATCTTCGGTGATGAAAAGAAAATAGGCGGTGCACCTTTTAATTTTGGCGCACATTGTGCAAAACTTGGTTTAGATGTTGATGTTATCTCCGCTGTTGGAAATGATACTCTCGGTATTGATGCAGTAAAAGCTGCAAAGGAATTAGGTGTTAATACTAAAAATATTCAGACAGTAGATTTTGAAACAGGACATTGCCTTGTAACACTTAATAATGGCACTCCATCCTATAATCTTGTACAAAACGTTGCATACGATAACATCCCTCTTCCCGATGATAATTGTTTTACTGCTGAT